>JBDHSE010000110.1:0-8466 GCA_039807955.1 Ideonella sp.
TCGCCCTGGTAGACCTTGATCGTCACCGCCGGCTGGTTGTCGTCGGCGGTCGAGAAGGTCTGCGCGAACTTGGTCGGGATCGTCGTGTTCTTCTTGATCATCTTCGTCATCACGCCGCCCAGCGTCTCGATGCCGAGCGACAGCGGCGTCACGTCGAGCAGCAGCACGTCCGAGCGGTCGCCCGACAGCACCTGGCCCTGGATCGCCGCGCCGACGGCGACTGCCTCGTCCGGGTTCACGTCCTTGCGCGGCTCGCGGCCGAAGAACTCCTTGACCTTGTCCTGCACCTTGGGCATGCGCGTCATGCCGCCGACGAGGATCACGTCGTTGATGTCGGAGACGGAAAGCCCCGAATCCTTGATCGCGGTGCGACACGGCGCAATCGTGCGCTCGATCAGGTCATCGACGAGCGCCTCGAGCTTGGCACGGGTGAGCTTGATATTGAGGTGCTTCGGGCCCGACGCATCGGCCGTCACGTACGGCAGGTTGATGTCGGTCTGGGCGCTGCTGGAGAGCTCGATCTTCGCCTTCTCGGCCGCTTCCTTCAGGCGCTGCAGCGCGAGCACGTCCTTCGAGAGGTCGACGCCCTGGTCCTTCTTGAACTCGCCGATGATGTAGTCGATGATGCGCTGGTCGAAGTCCTCGCCGCCGAGGAAGGTGTCGCCGTTCGTCGACAGCACCTCGAACTGCTTCTCGCCGTCGACGTCGGCGATCTCGATGATCGAGATGTCGAAGGTGCCGCCGCCGAGGTCGTAGACGGCGATCTTGCGGTCGCCCTTTTCCTTCTTGTCGAGGCCGAACGCGAGCGCGGCGGCGGTCGGCTCGTTGATGATGCGCTTGACTTCGAGGCCGGCGATGCGTCCGGCGTCCTTCGTCGCCTGGCGCTGCGAGTCGTTGAAATACGCGGGCACCGTGATCACCGCCTCGGTGACCGGCTCGCCGAGGTAGTCCTCGGCCGTCTTCTTCATCTTGCGCAGGATCTCGGCGCTGACCTGCTGCGGCGCGAGCTTCGTGCCGTGCGCCTCGACCCAGGCGTCGCCGTTGTCGGCCGCGGCGATCTTGTAGGGCATCAGGTCGATGTCCTTTTGCACTTCCTTCTCGGCGAACTTGCGGCCGATCAGGCGCTTGACGGCGAAGATCGTGTTCTTCGGGTTCGTCACCGCCTGGCGCTTGGCCGACGCGCCGACGAGGATCTCGCCGCCGTCCTGGTAGGCGATGATCGACGGCGTGGTGCGCGCGCCTTCGCTGTTCTCGATCACCTTCGGGGTGTTGCCTTCCATGATCGACACGCACGAATTCGTCGTGCCGAGGTCGATGCCGATGATTCTTCCCATGTTCTTGCTCCTGCTGAAATGTGTGGATCAGACTGTGGACTAGCTGTGGATGAGCGCTGCGCTTTCAAGCCTCGCGTCTGGCGTCGGCGTCACTTTTGGGCGCTGACCGTGACGAGTGCCGGGCGCAGCACGCGGTCGGCGATCAGGTAGCCCTTTTGCAGCACGGTGACGACGGTGTTGGGCTCCTGGTCGGCGGGGACGACCGTCATCGCGTCCTGCTGGTGCGGGTCGAACTTCGTGCCCGGCGCGGGGTTGATTTCGACGACCTTGTTGCGCTCGAGCGCGGTCGTAAGCTGGCGCAGCGTCGCGTGCACGCCCTCGATCACCTGCTCGAGCGTCGCCGGTGTGGCCGACGCCTGCAGCGCGAGCGCCGCCTCGAGGCTGTCCTTCACCGGCAGCAGGCTTTCGGCGAAGCTTTCGAGCGCGAACTTGCGCGCCTTCGCGATTTCGTCCTCGGACCTGCGGCGCGTATTCTCGGTCTCGGCCTTGGCGCGCAGATAGGCGTCGGAGACCTCGGCGTGGCGCACCTGGAGGTCGGCAAGCAGCGCCGCGTGGTCGGTCTCGGCGCTGGCGGCTGGCGCGTCGGGCGCGGTCTGGGCGGGGGTGGTTTCGTCGTTCGTCATGGCGATGCGGGTTCAATGACTGCCGTAGTTGGGTTCTGCGGCGCGGTTTTCAAGGGGCGGGGCGCCTGCGGGCCTGCTGGCCCCCGCGTTCGGTGCGGGGCGCGGGGCTATTCGTCGATCGACGCGCCCCAGCGCTGCCAGGCGACGAGTTCGCGTCGATTGCGCTTGGTCGGACGGCCCTGCTCGATCGCGAGCGCGGGGTCGGCGGCGTAGCGCCGCGCGCTCGCCGCCGCCTCGCGCGCTGCGATGCTGGCCGGCGTTTCGGCGTACAGCGTCTGGGCGACAGTGGCCGGGCCGCGCACGTCGCTCAAGGCCAGGACGTGCAGTTCGCGGGCCGGCTGCGCGCCGTCGCGCAGTTCGATGCGGTCGCCGACGTGCAACTCGCGCGAGCCCTTCGCCGGCTGGCCGTTGACGTGGACCCGGCCCTTGGCGATGACTTCGGCGGCAAGGCCGCGCGTCTTGTAAAAGCGCGCCGCCCACAGCCACTTGTCGAGCCGGGTGCGCCGGTGCGGGTCGTGCAGTCGTTGGTCTGCTGTCGTCATGCCCCGCGATTGTCGGCCAGCGCGAGGCGCACCGTCGCGTCGAGCCCCGTGACGCGGCCGGCGTGCGTTCGGTTGTCGAGGGCGATGTCGCCGCCGAGCGCGACGACGATCTCGTGGCAGATCGCAAGCCCCAGGCCCGAGCCGCCGCTCTCGCCGCCGGCGGCGAAAGGCTGAAAGAGGCGCTCGCGCTGCGCGTCGGCGATGCCCGGCCCGCTGTCGGCGATCGTCAGCGCGGCGTGGCGGGCGTCGGCGACGAGCGCGACGGCCAGACGGCCGCCCGGCGGGCTGTGGACGATCGCGTTGTGCAGCAGGTTGCGGGTCAGCTCGCGCAGCGCCCATTCGTGCGCCCGCACCGGCGCTGGCGCGGTGTCGATCTCGAAGTCGAGCTGCCGCTCGGCGACGAGCGGCGCGAGGTCGAGCGCGACGGCGCGCACGATCGCGGCCCAGTCGGAGACCGGCGCGCCGCCCTGCTGGCGCAGCTGCTCGACCTTCGCAAGCGAGAGCATCTGGTTGGCGAGCAGCGTCGCGCGCTCGACGGTGCCGCTCATCTCATGCAGCGCCTGGCGCGCATCGACGTCGCCGCGCTGGGCCGACTGCAGCTGGGTGCGCAGCACGGCCAGCGGCGTGCGCAACTGGTGCGCGGTGTCGCGCACGAAGCGCTTCTGGTGTTCGAGCAGGTGCGCGAGGCGCGCCATCACCTGGTTCGTCGCGTCGATCAGCGGCAGCAGCTCGCGCGGCGCGCGGCCGGCGGCGATCGGCGAAAGGTCGCTTTCACGTCGCTCGCGCAAGCGGGCGCTGATCTCGCGCACCGGCCGTGTCGCGCGCTGCACGACGACGGCGACGACGAGCGTGACGACGAGCACGAGCAGCGCCTGGCGCCACAGTGTGTTGACGAGGATCTGGCGCGCGAGCGTCTCGCGCAGCTCGAGCGTCTCGGCGACCTGGATCGTCGCCATGCCCTGGCCGCGGACGCCGGCGACCGGCTGCAGCAGCACCGCGACGCGCACCGGCTGGCCGCGAAAGACGTCGTCGTAGAAGTCGACGAGCGCCGCGTACGGGCCGCGGTCGGGCAGCTTGCCGCGCCAGGCCGGAAGCTCGCCGAAGCCCGAGACGAGTTCGCCGTCGAAGCCGCTGACCTTGTAGAACATGCGGCTGCGGTTGTCGGCCTCGAAGGTCTCGAGCGCGGAGTACGGCACCTTCGCGATCAGGCGCGCCTCGTCGCCCTGGCCGGCGACCTCGAGCTGCTCGCCGATCGACTTCGCGCTTGCGAGCAGCGTGCGGTCGTAGGCGGTGTCGGCGGCGCGCAGCGCCTGGCGATACAGGCTCACCGTGTTGATCGCGACCAGCACCAGCACCGGCAGCAGGATGCCGATCAAGAGCGTGCTGCGCAGCGACAGCGCCGGGCGCGGCGCGGCGTCCTGCGTTTCGGGCCGGATCACGCCGCGGCCTTCAGCAGGTAGCCCAGGCCGCGCAGCGTGACGAGCTGTGCGCCGCTGCCGGCGATCCGCTTGCGCAGCCGGTAGGCGACGACCTCGATCGCCTCGGCCTGGAACTGCGATTGCTGCGGGAAGACGAGGGCGTAGAGCCTTTCCTTTGCGACGGCGCGGCCGGGCTGCGCGAGCAGCGCGCGCAGCAGCGCGAGCTCGCGCGGCGCAAGGTCCATCGCCTCGCCGTGCAGGGTGACCGCGCCGCTGTCGGGCTCGACGCGCATGCCGCAAAACGTCGGTGCCGCGCCGCCTGGCTCGCGATCGGCGCGCGCGCGGCGCGCGAGGGCCTGCACGCGGGCCTCGAGTTCGTCGAGGTCGAAGGGCTTGGGCAGGTAGTCGTCGGCGCCGGTGTTCAGGCCGAGGATGCGGTCGCCGACCGTGCCGCGCGCGGTGAGGATCAGCACCGGTGTTGTCAGCCCCGCGGCCCGCGCCTGGGCCAGCACGTCGAGGCCGTCGCAACCCGGCAGGCTGAGGTCGAGCAGGACGACGTCGGGCGCGCTGGCCTGCCAGCGGTCGAGTGCGCGCGCGCCGTCGGTGCAGGTCGCCACACGCATGCCGCGCCGCTCGAAGCTGCGCGCGAGCGTCCTTTGCATCGCGAGGTTGTCTTCGACCAGCAGCAGCTTCACGGCGCGGACCTTAGCAGGCGCGCATCAGCCGCGCGCAGGGGCCGCTGGCTCAGCGTTTCCCCTGATACGATCGACAGCCGATTGACAGCCTCGGCGGCGACGATGCGCGCACCGCAACCTGCACCCTTGGAGAGACAGCATGCGCAGAGACACCTTCCTTCGTTCGATGGCGATGATGGCGCTCGCCGGCGGCCTGCCGCTGGCGGCGCGCGCCGCCGACCCGATCAAGATGATGATCCCGGCCAACCCGGGCGGCGGCTGGGACACGACCGGGCGCGCGCTCGGCGCGGCGATGGAGCAGGCCGGCGTCGCGTCGTCGGTGAGCTACGACAACAAGGGCGGCGCGGCCGGCGCGATCGGCCTCGCGCAGTTCGTCAACAGCACCAAGGGCGACCCCGACGCGCTGATCGTGATGGGCGCCGTGATGCTCGGCGGCATGATCACCGGCAAGCCGCCGGTGTCGCTGTCGCAGGCGACGCCGATCGCGCGCCTGACGAGCGAATACAACGTCTTCGTGCTGCCGGCGAACTCGCCGTTCAAGACGATGGCCGACGTCGTCGCGCAGCTGAAGAAGGACCCCGGCAGCGTCAAGTGGGGCGGCGGCTCGCGCGGCTCGACCGAGCACATCGCGGCGGCGATGCTCGCGCGCGCGGTCGGCGTCGATCCGGCCAAGATCAACTACGTCGCGTTTCGCGGCGGCGGCGAGGCGACGGCGGCGATTCTCGGCGGCAACGTCACCGTCGGCGGCAGCGGCTACAGCGAGTTCGCCGAGTACATCAAGACCGGCAAGATGCGCCCGATCGCCGTCACGTCCGAGGCGCGGCTGCCGGGGATCGACGTGCCGACGCTGAAGGAGCAGGGCATCAACGTCGTCATCGGCAACTGGCGCGGTGTCTACGGCGCGGGCGGCATCAGCGCCGCGCAGCGCAAGCAGCTCACCGACCGCGTCGTCGCCGGGACGAAGAGCAAGTCGTGGGCCGAATCGCTCGCGAAGAACAACTGGACGCCGGCGCTGCTCGCCGGCCCGGCGTTCGAGACCTTCGTCGACGAGGAGTTCGCGAGCCTGCGCGCGGTGATGGTGAAGTCCGGCATGGTGTGATGAGAAACGCCGCGCAGACGCTGGTCGGCGTCGGCACGATCGCGCTCGGCCTCGGGCTCGCGGCCGGCGCGACGCAGATCCCGTCGGCGGCGGGCTACGCCGGGGTCGGCCCGAACTTCCTGCCGTGGGTTGTCGCGGTGATGCTGACGCTGTGCGGCGCGTGGCTGCTGTGGGAGGCCAGGAGCGGCGGCTTTCGCGCGATGGAAGACCCGGGCGGCGCCGACCGCGGCCACTGGCCGGGGTTCGTCTGGGTCTCGGTCGGCATCCTCGCCAACGCCGAGCTGATCACGCGCATCGGCTTCATCCTGAGCTGCACGCTGTGCTTCGTGCTCGCGGTGCGCGGCTTCAAGTCGTCGCAGGGCAGGTTCGACGCGAGCCTACGCGCGGTCTTGGTCGATACGGCGATCGGCATCGCGATCTCGGCCCCGGTCTACTGGATGTTCACCCAACTGCTCGCGATCAACCTGCCGGGGTTGACGAAGAGCGGATGGCTGTGAGCGCGCGCGATGCGATGCGACTGCCACAACGCCGGGTCATGCCGAGCCCGAAGCCGCAACGGATGACCTGAGGTGAGACCACCGATCAAACCGCTCGTTGGGCGCCGTTCCGTGTGGCACGGCCCCCTCACCCCAACCCTCTCCCCAAGGGGAGAGGGAGTCCACCTGCTCCCAATCTTCTGCCCGAGGGGAGAGGGAGTTAGCTTGCTCCCAATCGTCTGCCCGAGGGGGGGTCGCCTGCTCCCAACCCTCTCGCCAAGGTGGGAAGGAGTGGGCTGGCTCCCTCTCCCGCGCGCGGGAGAGGGCCGGGGTGAGGGTCGATGGCCACGCCGCGCCTTCGCCGACACGCGCCGCCGACAGCACCGTTTCGCCTGTCGTCGGACGCGCCAGGCACGGTGGAGCAATTGAGATGGACATCCTCAATCAGCTCGTCCACGGCTTCGTCACCGCCGGCACGCCGATCAACCTGCTGTGGTGCCTCGTCGGTTGCACGATAGGCACCGCGGTTGGCGTGCTGCCCGGCATCGGCCCGGCGACGGCGGTCGCGATGCTGCTGCCGATCACGCTCAAGGTCGAGCCGACGGCCTCGATGATCTTCTTCGCCGGCATCTACTACGGCGCGATGTACGGCGGCTCGACGACGTCGATCCTCCTCAACGCGCCGGGCGAGGCGGGCTCGATGGTGACCGCGCTCGAAGGCAACAAGATGGCCAAGCACGGCCGCGCCGGCGCGGCGCTGGCGACGGCGGCGATCGGCTCGTTCGTCGCCGGAACGATCGCGACCGTCGTCGTTACCTTCTTCGCACCGGTCGTCGCCGACTTCGCGATCAAGCTCGGCCCGCCGGAGTATTTCCTGCTGATGGTGCTCGCGTTTTGTACCGTGAGCGCGGTGCTCGGCCAGAGTACGCTGCGCGGCCTCACGTCGCTCGGCGTCGGCCTCGCGCTGGGGCTCGTCGGCATCGACCAGATCACCGGCCAGGCGCGCTACACCGGCGGTGTGCCCGAATTGATGGACGGGCTCGAGGTGGTGCTGATCGCGGTCGGCCTGTTCGCCGTCGCCGAGGCGCTTTATGTCGTGCTCTACGAGGGCCGCGTCGAGGAGACGCAAAACACGCTGTCCAAGGTCCACATGACGGGCGCCGAATGGCGCCGCTCGTGGCCGGCCTGGCTGCGGGCGACGGGAATCGGCGTGCCGTTCGGCTGCATCCCGGCCGGCGGCAGCGAGATTCCGACCTTCCTCAGCTACGCGACCGAGAAGAAGCTCTCGAAGCACCCCGAGGAGTTCGGCACCGTCGGCGCGATCGAGGGCGTTGCCGGGCCGGAGGCAGCGAACAACGCGGCGATCACGGCGACGCTGATCCCGCTGCTCACGCTCGGCATCCCGACGTCGAACACGACGGCGATCCTGCTCGGCGCGTTCCAGAACTACGGCATCCAGCCCGGGCCGCAGCTGTTCGACTCGAACGCGGCGCTGGTCTGGGCGCTGATCGCGTCGCTCTACATCGGCAACGTGATGCTGCTCGTGCTCAACCTGCCGCTCGTCGGCCTGTGGGTCAAGCTGCTGAAGATCCCGAAGGACTACCTCTACGCCGGCATCCTGATCTTCGCGACGGTCGGCGTCTACGGCATGCGCCAGTCGGCGTTCGACCTCTTGCTGCTGTACGGCATCGGGCTGCTCGGCGTCCTCATGCGTCGCTTCTCGTTCCCGACCGCGCCGGTCGTCGTCGGCATGATCCTCGGGCCGCTGGCCGAAGCGCAGATGCGCAATGCCCTCTCGATCGGCGAGGGCCACTGGGGCGTGTTCGTCCAGCGCCCGATGTCGTTCGTGCTGCTGGTCGTCGTCGCGGCTGTGCTGCTCCTGCCGCGGTTGATGCGGCTGCGCAAGAAGCTCAAGAACGCCTGACGCCGTGCTGAGCGCTTGGCGCCGCGGCGGCGGGCGTGGTGTCCCAACCCTGCAGATGGCGCAGCGCGATCGCGGCCAGCGCGGCCAGCCATTCATGGCGGTCGTTGAGGCACTCGATGTAGTGGAACTCCTTGCCGCCGGCAGCGAGGAACGCGGCGCGCGCTTCGAGCGCGATCTCCTCGAGCGTCTCGAGGCAGTCGGCGGCAAAACCGGGGCAGATCACGTCGACGCGGGCGACGCCCTCGGCCGCGAGCGCGCGCAGGGCCGGCTCGGTCGCAGGCTCGAGCCACTTCGCTTTCCCGAAGCGGCTCTGGAACGCGACGCTCCACTGGCCGGGCTTCAGCGTGAGCCGCTC
>JBDHSE010000111.1:0-8453 GCA_039807955.1 Ideonella sp.
TGCGCGATCTGCGCGAGCGTCGTCTCCATGCCCTGGCCGTGCGAATGAACGCCGACGCACAGCTCGAGCCCGCCGTCGGGCGTGATGCGGGCGACGGCCTGATCGTAACCAGGCACCAGCGGCAACCCCCACGAAGCGAACACCGACGTGCCGTGTGCGGACTGTTCGCAATAGCTCGCGAAGCCGACACCGATCAGGCGGCCGTCGGGTTCGCCGCGGCGCTGGCGCTCGCGCACCGCGTCGATGTGGATGGCGTCACGCACCCATTGCAGACTGCCCGGATAGTCGCCGCTGTCATAGTGCTTGCGCGACACGTTGTCGAACGGCATCTGCTCGGGCTGGATGAGGTTCTCGAGGCGAACCTGCCAGGCTTCGCGCCCGAGCTCATGCGCGATGGCGTCTATCAGCAACTCGATCGCGAAGCACACTCCGGTGCGCGCGACGCCGCGAAACGGCAGGAACCCCGGCTTGTTGGTCGCGGCGCATCGCGTGTTCGCACGGTAGCCGCGGATCGCGTACGGCCCCGGCAGATTGCCCGTCGCCTGCCCGGGCTCGAGGCCGATCGTGAACGGCCAGTTCGAATAGGCGCCGCCATCGATGATGATCTCGGCGTCGAGCGCGAGCAGGCGCCCGCGATCGTCGACGTGGCCTGCGAGCCGGTAGTGGTGCTGGCGCGTATTGGCGCCCGCCACCAGGTGTTCGCGGCGGTCCTCGACATACCGGAACGGCTTGCGAAAGTGCAGCGCGAGCCACGCGACACAGACCTCCTCGGGCTGCAGCACGCACTTGTAGCCGAATGCGCCACCGACGTCGGGTGCGATGACGCGCAACTTCCCTTCGTCGATGCCGAGGCATTGCGCCAGTCCGACGCGGATCATGTGCGGCACCTGCGTCGACGAATAGACAATCAACTGGTCCGCGCGATCGTCCCAGTACGCCAATACGGCCTTGCCTTCGAGCGGCATCATCGCTTGCCGCGCGAGCGAGATCTCGCGCCGAACGACGCGCGTCGCCTGCGCGGCGTGCTCCTCGAACGCGTTGTTGTAGTCGAGCGTCATGAAGACGTTGTCTGGCCAGTCCTCGTGCACGCGAACCGACGCATCAGCCAGCGCCGTGTGGGCGTCGACGATCGCCGGCAGCGGATCGATCTGCAGTTCGATGCTCTCTGTTAGGTCCTCGGCCAATGCGCGGCTCGGCGCAATGCACATCGCGATTGGTTCGCCGACGAAGCGCACCTTCTCGTGCGCCAGGGGATGGTGTTCGGACAGCCGATACGAAGGGATCGTCGATGGCGCGACGATCGGCAGCGCGCCGACCAGGTCGTCGCGCAGGAAGACGCGATCGGCGCCATCCGCCGGCTTCGTGACGGTGACGATTCGACCGTGCGCGACCGGGCTGCGCAGGAACGCGACCTCCATTTGACCTGGCCGATGCATGTCGGAGACGTACTGGCCGCGGCCGCGCATCAGCCGCGTGTCCTCCTTTCGCGGAACCCGCGCACCGATGCCCTGGCCGGCAGGCTGGTCGTGCTTCATGTCATCGCTTCCCTGGCTCGGGTTTCGCCCCGCGATCCGGTGGCGGACCGAACGGATCGAGGGAGTTGTAGGAGTCTCCTCCCGAACTGGGAACCTCGATCCGGATCTTGTTGAGATCGACCTTCTCGTGCTTTTCGAGGTTCCCGGTCACCAGTTGGGGGAACGCGATGACGATCCCCAGCATCACGAGCTGCAGGACGACGAACGGGATCGCTCCGCGATAGATGTCGGAGGTCTTGACGACCGCCTTGTTGGCGACCGAACGCAGGTAGAACAGCGCGAAACCGAAAGGCGGATGCATGAAAGAGGTCTGCATGTTCACGGCCAGCAGCACGCCGAACCAGATCAGGTCGATGCCGAGCTTGTCGGCGACCGGTGCGAGCAACGGCACGATGATGAACGCGAGCTCGAAGAAGTCGAGGAAGAACGCGAGCACGAAGACCATCAGGTTGACGACGATCAGAAACCCGAGTTGACCGCCCGGCAAATCGAGGAGCAGGTGCTCGACCCACAGATCGCCGTTGACGCCGCGGAACACCAAGCCGAAGACAGTCGCGCCGATCAGGATGAAGATCGCGAAGCAGGTCAGTTTGGCGGTCTTGTCGAGCGCTTGGCTGAGCAGAGAGAACGTCAGCCGCCGCCGCGCGATGGCGAGCACGAGCGCGCCGACGGCACCCATCGCGCCGCCTTCGGTCGGCGTCGCGACGCCGATGAAGATCGTTCCGAGGACGAGGAAGATGAGCACCAGCGGCGGCACCAGCGAAGTCAGGATCTTCAACAACATCGCGCCGCCGCGCAGCGTTCTGGCCTCGGACGGAAGTGCCGGCGCAGAGTTCGGCTTCACGAACGAATAGACGAGCACGTACGCGGCGTACAGCAAGGTCAGCACCAGGCCGGGAATGAGCGCGCCGGCATACATGTCGCCGACCGACTTGCCCATCTGGTCGGCGAGCACGATCAGCACAAGCGATGGCGGGATGATCTGCGCGAGCGTTCCCGACGCGGCGATGACGCCGGTCGCGAGCCGATGTGCGTAGCCGTAGCGCAGCATGATCGGCAGCGAGATCAGGCCCATCGAGATCACCGACGCGGCGACGACGCCGGTCGTCGCTGCGAGCAGCGCACCGACGAAGATCACGGCGTAGGCGAGGCCGCCGCGCACCGGCCCGAACAGCTGGCCGATCGTGTCGAGCAGTTCTTCGGCCATGCCGCTGCGTTCGAGGATCAGCCCCATGAAGGTGAAGAACGGGATCGCGAGCAACGTCTCGTTGAACATGATGCCGAACACCCGCTCGGGCAGCGCCTGCAGCAGCGACGGCTCGATCAGGTTGAGCGCGATCCCGATGCCGGCGAACAGCAGGCCGTTGGCGCCGACCGCAAATGCGACCGGGTAGCCGATCAGCAGCAACACCACCAGGCTCGCGAACATGATCGGAGCCAGGTAGGTCGTCAGCAACTCGGTCATGACCGCGCGTCCTTCTGCGCTCCCGAACCGGCCTGCCCGAGCCGTCGCAACTCCGTCACGTCCTTGATCAACTCGGACACGGCCTGCAGCAGAAGCAGTCCGAATCCGATCGGAATCAGCAGCTTCACCGGCCAGCGGATCAGGCCGCCGGCGTTGGCCGAGACTTCACCACTGGTCCACGCGTCGACGAACGGCGGCCACGACAGCACCATGATCAGGATCGTCATCGGCAGCAGGAAGAACAGCGTTCCGCCGATCTCGACGATCAGGTGCCCGCGCCGGCCGAGCCGGCTCAGCAGCAGGTCGACCCGCACATGCTCCTTGTTGAGCAGCGTGTAGCCGGCGCACAGCAGGAACACCGCAGCGAACAGGTACCACTGCAGTTCGAGCATCGCGTTCGAGCTGACATGCAGCGTCTTGCGCGAAACCGCGTTGCCCGCGCTGACGAGCACCGCGACAAGGATCAGCCAGCTGACGGCACGCCCGACGATGCGGTTGAGCGCGTCGATGCGCTGGCTGATTCGCAGCAGCAGTGCCATGGCGTCGCGACACAAACCCTTGCTAGCTCTTGAGCAGGGCGGCGATCGTGAAATTGTCGAGTGCGGCCTCGGCGACCCGGAACCAGCTCGCCTGATCGACACGGAAAGGCTGCCACTTGGCGAAGATCGACTTGAACTCCGGATTCTTCGCCGACAGTTCATCGAACAGTTCGTTCGATGCCTTGAAGGCGGCATCCATCACGTCGCGCGGGAAGAACGAGACCTTGGCGCCACCCGCGATCAGCTTCTTCAGCGCGGGCGGGTTGAGGGCGTCGTAGTGGGCGAGCATCTTCATCGTCTGCTCCGACGCGGCACACTCGAAGGCCGCCTTGTACAGCGGGGGCAAAGCTTCCCAGGCCTTGGCGTTGACCATCGTCGTGATCGATGCGCTGCCCTCCCACCAGCCCGGGGTGTAGTAGTGCGACGCGACCCGATGCAAGCCGAGCTTCTCGTCGTCGTAGGGGCCGATCCACTCGGCGGCGTCGATCGTGCCCTTCTCGAGTGAGGTGTAGATGTCGGCAGTCGGGATCTGCTGCGGGACTGCGCCGAGCTTCGCGAGCACCATGCCGCCGATGCCGCCGATGCGCATCTTCAGCCCGGAAAGGTCGGCGACGCGCTTGATCTCCTTGCGGTAGAAGCCGCCCATCTGCACGCCGACGTTGCCGCAGACGAAGTTGACGATGCCGTGCTTCTTGTACACGCCGCGCAGCAGATCGAGCCCGCCGCCGTAGTTGATCCAGGCGTTGTGCTGCCGCGCGTTGAGACCGAACGGCATGCCGGCGTCGAACGCGACCGAAATGTCCTTGCCGATGAAGGCCGAGGCCAGCACGTGGTTGCACTCGATCGTGCCGTTGCTGACCGCTTCCATGTTCTGCGCGGGCGGGACGATTTCTCCACCTGCGAACGGACGGATCTCGAACTTGCCGTCGGTCAACTGGGCGACGCGCTTGCACATCTCATCGGCGGAGCCATAGATCGTGTCGAGACTCTTTGGCCAACTCGTCGACATGCGCCACTTGACGGATGCGCCGCTCTGCGCGATGGCGGGAAAGGCGAGAGCTGCCGCGCCGGCTGCGGCCGCGGTCTGCTTCAGGAAGTTGCGTCGCTGTGTCATCTGTTGCTCCTGTGAATGGAAGTCGTCGGGGGAGAGCCTGTGATCAGGGATCGGGAGCCAGGACGCATTGGCGTCCGCTGTTGCCAAGCGAGGGTCTGACCGTTGGGCGCCGGAACCGTCGGGCCCGGCACCCGAGCACACGACCGACCGCGATTCGGCTCGAAGCGTTCGAATCAATCGACGAATGGATGGTTTCCACAAACCCTCTCGATCGTTGTGAACCCTGCACGGTCGTGTACTAACGATCTGGGGTTCGACGCGCATCCTAGGCCGTGAATCCGAACATGTCTATAGGGTCATCCCTTATTCGTTTGTATACGATCGATGTGGTTGAGGAGGCGAGTGGACAACGGGCATCTGACCTCATTGCGCATGCTCTAGCACGGGCTCGAACGCGCCGCGAGAGGTTAGGGTTTTCCTGATTGTTTGTATACGACCAATCATCAGATAGAATGCGGGCAGCATCGCGTCGCGACTCGTGTCGGCTCGGGCTCGTTCTGTTCGAGCAGCGGCAGGCCGTCGGCGGCGATCGGCGCACGTTTCGTCCCAACGCACTTGGAGGTGACCATTCATGACCTTTGTCGTCACGGAATCTTGCATTCGCTGCCGCTACACCGACTGCGTCGACGTCTGCCCTGTGGATTGCTTTCACGCCGGCCCGAACTTCCTCGTCATTGATCCGGACGAGTGCATCGACTGCGCGGTGTGCGTTCCCGAGTGTCCTGTCGAGGCGATCTTCGCGGAGTCCGATGTGCCCGAAGGCCAGGAGGCGTACATTGCGCTCAATGCGGAACTGGCGCCCTTGTGGCCGGTGCTGAGCGAAAAGGTCGACCCGCTGCCGGACGCCGAGGAGTGGGCGAGCGTGCGCGGCAAGCTCGAGCACCTGGAGCGCTGACGCCGCTCATGGCTTTCGACCAACGTCTACTGTAGGTGGCCTCAGCATGCGCAAGTACTTCGACATTTATCTATCAGAGCGATCGATCTCGATGCAGGAGTTCCGTGGCGAGCAGATCGTTCGCGCTGGGCGGCACTTCATCGCCAAGAAGCTCCTGGAGTGCGGAGCGGCGTCGGTTGATCCATTGAGCCCTGGCAACCCCTTGATCTTCTCAGCCGGCCCATTCGCCGGCACGAACTTCTCGAACGCGAACCGGCTCAGCGTCGGCGCGAAGAGTCCGTTGACCGGCGGCATAAAGGAAGCCAACTCGGGCGGTACCTTCGCGTTCGCCATGGGTCAGTGCGAGATCGCCGCATTCACACTGCATGGCGCTTGCGCAGACTGGACGCTGATCCGCATCACGAAGGAAGGCGAGATCAGCTTCGAGGACGCCGACGCGTACATGGGCAAGGGCAACAATGAAGTTGCCGCGATGCTGTTCGAGAAATACGGCAAGAAGATCAGCTTCGGCATCTGCGGGCCGGTGGGCGAGTATCTCGGCTTGGTTGCAGGCATTGCGTTCGCCGACACCGATGGCCGGCCGTCGCGGCTGGCGGCACGCGGCGGGATTGGCGCCGTCATGGGCGTCAAGAAGGTCAAGGCGATCGTGATCGACCAGGTCAAGATGCCGACCTTCCACGATCGCAAGAAGGTGATGGGCGCGATTCGCGAGTACGGGGTGAAGCTGGCGCAGGAGCCGGCGATCGACGTCTACAAGCGCCTCGGCACGGCGGCGGTCGGCGACTTCACGAACTACGTCGGCGGCCTGCCGGTGCGCAATTTCAGCGCCGGCCAACTCACGCCCGACAAGGATGCCTTCCTGCTCGGCGGCGCCAACATTCGCGAACGCAACTCGAGCCGCGGTGGGCAGACCGCGCACGCCTGCATGCCGGGATGCCAGATCGAGTGCAGCAATGTCTACATGGACAAGGACGGCAAGGAGATCGTCTCGCCGCTCGAGTACGAGACGCTCGGCCTGCTCGGCAGCAACTGTGGCATCGAGGACCCGGACGACGTCGCGCGCCTGAACGCGCTTGTCAACGACATGGGCGCCGACACGATCGAAGTCGGCGCGATGCTTGGTGTCGTGTTGGACGCGGGCGAGGCCGAATTCGGCGACGTCGAGTTCCTCATGAAGGCGCTCGAAGACATGCGCAAGGGGACTGCGCGGGGCCGCATCCTGGCGCAGGGCGCGGCACGCGTGGGCGAGCACTTCGGCGTCAAGCGCGTACCTGTCATCAAGCGTCAGGCGTTCAGCGCCTACGACCCGCGCGTGATCGAGGTCACGGGTATCTCGATGATGCTGACCGCGCAGGGCGGCGACCATACGGTGGGCAACGTGCCGACCTACGAGTGCAAGGGCAAGACCACGGCGGAGCTGGTGGCCGTCAGCCTCGCCGCGCAGATCAACTCGGCGGCTGCGGATTCGCTGGGGTTGTGCATCTTCGGCCGCACCGTCACCGACACCAATCCCGAGTTGATCGTCGGCGCGCTCAACGACGCGCACGGCACCAACCTGGACATATCTTTCCCCAAGGCGCTCGGGCGCGAGGTACTCGAGATGGAGTGGGCGTTCAATCGAGCTGCCGGCTTCACCCAGACCGACGACGAGCTGCCGAGCTTCTTCTACGATGAGCCGCTGCCGCCGAGCAACAAGGCGGCGCGCCACCACAGCGAGACGGCGAACCAGTCGCTGCGGGAGCTGCTGGCGCAGTGAAGGTCGTCAAGCTTGTCTATTTCGCCGGCGTGCGCGAGGTCATCGGCCGCTCGGAGGAGACGGTCGAGCTGCCCGATGGCATCGACGACATCGGCGCGCTGCGCCGGCTTGTGGGTGCCAGAGGGGCGCCGTGGGCGCTGCTCGATGACGATCGGGGCTGGCGCTTTGCGCTCAATCGCGACATGGCGGATCGCGCCGATCTGCCGATCAACGACGGCGACGAGATCGCCGTCTTCCCGCCGGTGACGGGAGGATGATCGCGCCGCCGTTCGAAGAATCCCCTTTCGCTTGTCACCGGCCGCCCGATGGCCGGCGCGGCTTGCGACAATGTCACACCTCGAGGAGGCAGCAATGAACGAGAAGGACACATCGAAGTACGACTTCACGCAGCAGGTCGGCTACCTGCTGCGCCGGGCCTATCAGCGGCATACGGCGATCTTTCAACAGACGGTTCCCGAGTCGCGCCTGACGGCAGGGCAGTTCGTCGTGTTGCTCAGCGTGCGCGAACACGGGCCCTGCGAGATCCCGGCCATCCTGCAACACACCGGGATCGACGAAGCGTCGCTGCGCGGTATCGTCGAGCGCCTGAAGTGGCGCAAACTGCTCAACGCTGAGCACGAACCGGGCGATGCGCGAAGGATGGTCGTGAGCCTGACCGCCGAAGGCCGCGAGATGCTCGAGCAGACGGTGCCGCATGCGCAGCAGATCACCGAGCTGACCTTCGGCGATCTGAATTCACAGGAGCGCGCGACGCTCGTTTCGTTGCTCAAGAGGATGAGCGGGATGCCGTCCTGAAGCGATGCTGCTCCTCCATGTCCCACGAAAGTAGCTTCGTATGAGTGCATTCAACGAAGAACGCGTGCTGAGCGTTCACCACTGGACCGATCGGCTGTTCAGCTTCACGACGACGCGCGACGTGTCGATGCGGTTCAGCAACGGCCACTTCACGATGATCGGGTTGCGCGTCGACGGCAAGCCGCTGCTGCGCGCCTACAGCATCGCGAGCGCGAACTACGAGGACCACCTCGAGTTCCTCAGCATCAAGATCGAGGAAGGGCCGCTGACCTCGCGCCTGCAGCACATCCAGCCCGGCGACACCATCATCGTCGGCCGCAAGCCGACCGGGACGCTCGTCGTCGACTACCTGCT
>JBDHSE010000112.1:0-8434 GCA_039807955.1 Ideonella sp.
CGAGGAGAACGCGCGGCCCAAGAAGCGCTACATCAGCCCGGCGACGCGCGAGGAGATCTACGCCCAGTACTACGACCGGCTGCGGCGCAAGATCGAGGAACGTGGCACGCGCAACTTCCCCGAGCAACACGGCAGGAAGCTCTACGGCGAGCTGACAATGAACGTGACGATCGACGCCGAGGGCCGGGTCGTCGAGACCGAGGTCCTGCGCCGCTCGAAGTCGCCGGTGCTCGACAAGCGCGCCGTCGCGATCGTGCACGCCGCCGCGCCGTTCGGCCCGTTCACGAAGGAGATGCGGCGCAAGGCCGATCAACTCGTCATCACGTCGCGCTTTCGATTCACGCGCGACGAGGCGCTCGAGACGAGCCTGAGCGCAACGCAATGACGCCGGCCGCCACCGTCGATCGCTACGCCGTGATCGGCCACCCGGTCGCGCACAGCCGCTCGCCGTTCATCCACCGCGCGTTCGCGCTCGCCACCGGGCAGGCGATCGAATACACCCGGCTCGAGTGCGCGCCGGGCGGCTTCGAGCCCGCCGTGCGCGGCTTTGCCGCAGGCGGCGCGCGTGGCTGCAACGTGACGCTGCCGTTCAAGTTCGACGCGTTGCGGCTCGCCGCGCATCGCACCGCGCGCGCCGAACTGGCCGGCGCCGCCAACACGCTGCGCTTCGACGAATCCGGGTGGCTGGCCGACAACACCGACGGCATCGGCCTCGTGCGCGACATCGAAGTCAATGCGTGCGTCGCGATCGCCGGCCGGCGGCTGCTCCTGATCGGCGCCGGCGGTGCGGCGGCCGGCGCGCTCGGCGAACTCCTCGCGGCGGCGCCGGCCGAACTGACGGTCGCGAACCGGACACTGCACAAAGCGAGCGACCTCGTGGCCCGCCACCGCGCCGCCGCCGACGCGAACGGCGTCGCGCTGCACGCGGCGCCGCTCGAGCGCTGCGGCGAAGGCTTCGACATCGTCGTCAACGCGACGGCAAGCAGCCTGCACGGCGCGGCTTCGCCGGTCGAGGCAAGGGCGCTCGCACCCGGCGCGCTCGCGATCGACATGATGTACGGGCCGGCGGCGGCGCCGTTCCTGGCCTGGGCCGAACAGCATGGCGCGAGCGGGCGCGACGGGCTTGGCATGCTCGTCGAGCAGGCGGCGCAGTCGTTCCTGCTCTGGCGCGGCGTGCTGCCCGCGACGGCGCCGGTGCTCGACGCGCTGCGCCGGCGCTGGGACGAGACGGCGTGAGGTGCGGCACAGATCCCGCGTGCGCGGACGGCGCATGAAGGCGCTTTTCTCCCGGCTCGCGCGATTCGTGGCACTCGTGCTGCTGTGCGGGCTCGCGCTGCAGCTCTACTTTGCCCTGCGGATCGCGCTGATGATCGTCGTCGATCCGCAGTCGACGAGCTTTCAGCGCTCCGAGATCTGGCGTCTGCTTGTCGAACGCCAGTCGGTCGCCTGGAGCCAGCAATGGCGGCCCTACGCGCAGATCGGTGCACCGCTGAAACGGGCGGTGATCGCCTCCGAGGACGCGCGCTTCGCCGACCACAGCGGCGTCGAGTGGGACGCGATCGAATCGGCCTGGGAACGCAACCAGCGTGCTCAGGCGCGCGCCGACAAGCTCGACGCGCAGGCCGAGCGCCGCGCCGCGAAGGCGGGCCGCGAGGACCGGCCGCCGCCGCGCCCGGCGAAGGTCAAGGTCGTCGGCGGCTCGACGATCAGCCAGCAACTGGCGAAGAACCTCTTCCTCTCCGGCGAGCGCAGCTTCGTGCGCAAGGGACAGGAGGCGGTGATCACGTGGATGCTCGAAGGCCTGCTCGGCAAGCAGCGCATCCTCGAGATCTATCTGAACAGCGTCGAATGGGGCGAAGGCGTGTTCGGCGCCCAGGCCGCGGCGCGTCACTACTTCCACGCCGACGCCGACCACCTTGGCAAGCTGCAGGCGGCGCGCCTGGCGGTGATGCTGCCGGCGCCCAAGCGCTTCGAGAAGCGCCCGGCGTCGCCCTATGTCCTGGACCGGGCCGCAACGATCGCCGCGCGGATGGATGACGTCGAGCTGCCGTAAGTCGCACCCGCCGCGCGGGCTCGGTGCACTGCCGGCCTCCTAGAATCGCTGTGTGAACCTCACGCAATCGAGCACCGAGATCGCCATCACCGCCGCCCGCCTCGTCGTCGAGGAAGGCATGGAGTACGGGCCCGCCAAACGCAAGGCGGCGCAGTTGCTCGGCTGTCGCGGCCTGCTCCCCGACAACGATGTGGTGGAAGACGAGGTCCGCGCCTACCTCGAACTGTTCCGCGCCGATTCGCAGCCGGCCGAACTGGCCGCGCTGCGCGGCGTCGCGCTGGAGTGGATGGAACGTCTCGCCGAGTTCCGGCCGTACCTGACGGGTGCTGTCTGGCGCGGTACGGCGACGAGGCTGGATGCGGTCCATATCGAGCTCTTCTGCGACGACTCGAAGGCCGCCGAGATCGCCCTCATCGACCGGCGCATCGACTATTCGGTCGAGGCACGGCGCGGGCCGCGCGGCGCGGCGGTCGACATGCTGCGGATCGAGGCGCCGTGCGCGGCGCTCGGCGAGACCGTCAGCGTGTGCCTGAGCATCCTCGACCACGACGACCTGCGCGGCCTGCTGCGCCCCGACGCTCGCGGGCGCCCGCAGCGCGGCGACATCGCGGCACTGCGCCGCCTGTTGCAGGCGACATGAAGCGCCGCCGGATCGCACTCCTCGGTGCCGGCGTCGGGCTCGCGAGCATCGGGCTGGGCTGGACGATGCGCTGGCTCGCCGAACGCCCGCCGGCGCCGGAGCAGTTCAGCGCCAGCCCGGAGATCGACATCTGGGCACTGCGCTTCGAGCGCCCGCAAGGCGGCGAACTCGTGTTCGCGCAGCTGCGCGGCAGGCCGCTGGTGCTCAATTTCTGGGCCACCTGGTGCCCGCCGTGTGTCGAGGAGATGCCGATGCTCGACCGCTTCCACCGCGCGCAAGGCAAGGACGGCTGGCAGGTCGCGGGCCTCGCGATCGACAGCGCCGAGCCGGTGCGCGAGTTCCTGACTCGCCATCCGGTCGACTTTCCTATCGCACTGGCCGGCGCCAACGGGGTGACGATCGCACGCTCGCTCGGCAACCAGCGTGGTGCACTGCCGTTCAGCGTGATCTACGACGCCAAAGGCGACGTCGTCACGCGCAAGCTCGGCGCGCTGACGATGGACGAACTCGACGCCTGGGCGAAACGCGGCTGAGCATCGTCGAAGCGCTTAATTGAGATCAACGATCGTCAAAATGCCATGAAAACACGGCAAGAGTCGATATACTCGTCCGCCATAGAAACTCGTTCAGCTCTCCGTGTTCGCCATCCGGCGCTGCGGATGAACCCTCAGACCTGAAACAAATCGTCTGGCGGCGTCGCGACCTGCAACTATAGTTTGTCGTTCCGCGTTTGATGAACGCGGCATGCCGGCCAATCGACGAAGTTGGCGGTCGCGCCGGCGGGCACAAGGCAGGCAGCGGCGGCTGGCTGAGCCGATCGCAGCGGGCCGGGCAGCCACCATATTCCGGAGACCCCCATGGACTTGCGCAAGCTCAAGACGCTGATCGATCTGGTGTCCGAATCGAACATCTCGGAGCTCGAGATCACCGAAGCCGAAGGCAAGGTGCGGATCGTGAAGGCCGATCCGAATCGCCCGCAGCCGCAGATGCAGATGCAGATGGTCGCCGCCGCGCCGGTCGCCGCCGCGCCTGCCGTCGCAGTTGCTCCCGCGGCCCCGCCCGCCGACGAGCCGGTCGAGGAGGCGGGGCATGCGGTCGCCTCGCCGATGGTCGGCACCTTCTACCGTTCGGCAAGCCCGGGCGCGAAGCCGTTCGTCGAGATCGGCAGCGTCGTCAAGGAAGGCGACCCGATCTGCATCATCGAGGCGATGAAGATCATGAACGAGATCGAGGCCGACCGCTCGGGCACCGTCACCCGCATCCTGTGCGACAACGGCCAGGCCGTCGAGTTCGGCCAGCCGCTGCTGATCCTCGAATGAAGCGCGCCGGCGGCGCGCCGCGAGGCGCCGATGTTTAAGAAGGTCCTGATCGCCAACCGAGGCGAAAGCGCCGCAGGCGCTTCGGCGAAGCCAAATCGTCCGGCGGGCGCAGGCCGCCGGGGCGATTGAGCCGAGGTATCCCATGTTCAAGAAAGTCCTGATCGCCAACCGAGGCGAAAGCGCCGCAGGCGGTTCGGCGAAGCCAAATCGTCCGGCGGACGCAGGCCGCCGGGGCGATTGAGCCGAGGTATCCGATGTTCAAGAAAGTCTTGATCGCAAACCGAGGCGAAATCGCCCTGCGTATCCAGCGCGCCTGCCGCGAACTGGGCGTCAAGGCGGTCGTCGTCTACTCGACGGCCGATCGCGACGCCAAGTACGTCAAGCTCGCCGACGAGGCGGTGTGCATCGGACCGCCGGCGTCGAGCGCGAGCTACCTGAACATGCCGGCGATCATCGCCACCGCCGAGGTGACCGACGCCGAGGCGATCCACCCCGGCTACGGCTTCCTGTCGGAGAACGCCGATTTCGCCGAGCGCGTCGAACGCAGCGGCTTCACCTTCATCGGCCCGACGCCGGAATCGATCCGCATCATGGGCGACAAGGTCGCCGCCAAGCAGGCGATGATCAAGTCGGGCGTGCCGTGCGTGCCGGGCTCGGACGGCGCGCTCGGCGACGACCCGAAGGAGATCATCCGCCAGGCGCGCGCCGTCGGCTACCCGGTCATCATCAAGGCCGCCGGCGGCGGCGGCGGGCGCGGCATGCGCGTCGTCCACACCGAGGCGGCGCTGCTCAACGCGGTGCAGACGACGCGCGCCGAAGCCGGCGCGGCGTTCGGCAATCCCGAGGTCTACATGGAGAAGTTCCTCGAGAACCCGCGCCATATCGAGATCCAGGTCCTCGCCGACCAGCACAAGGGGGCGGTCTGGCTCGGCGAGCGCGACTGCTCGATGCAGCGGCGCCACCAGAAGATCATCGAGGAGGCGCCGGCCCCCGGCATCGCGCGGCGCATGATCGAGCGCATCGGCGACCGCTGCGTCGCCGCCTGCAAGAAGATCGGCTACCGCGGCGCCGGCACCTTCGAGTTCCTCTACGAGAAGGGCGAGTTCTTCTTCATCGAGATGAACACCCGCGTCCAGGTCGAGCATCCGGTGACGGAGATGGTGACCGGCATCGACATCGTGCAGATGCAGATCCGGATCGCCGCCGGCGAGAAGCTGCCGTTCACGCAGCGCGCGGTGCAGATGCGCGGCCACGCGATCGAATGCCGCATCAACGCCGAGGACCCGTACACCTTCGTGCCGTCGCCCGGGCGCATCACGCGCTGGCACCCGCCCGGCGGCCCCGGCGTGCGCGTCGACTCGCACGCCTACACGAACTACTACGTGCCGCCCAACTACGACTCGATGATCGGCAAGATCATCACCCACGGCGACACCCGCGAGCAGGCGATCGCGCGGATGCGCTTCGCGCTTGGCGAAACCCTGGTCGAAGGCATCTCGACCAACATCCCGCTGCACCGCGAACTGCTGGTCGACGCCAAATTCAACGAAGGCGGCACGAGCATCCACTACCTCGAAGGCTGGATCGCCAGCCGCCGGCGCTGACGGCATCCGGCCCCGGGCGCGATGGTCGAACTGGCGCTGCTCGTCCCCGAAGACCGCGTCGAGTGGGCGTCCGATGCGCTGATCGACGAGCTCGGCGCGCTCTCAGTTTCGGTCGAGGATGCCGACGCCGGCAGCGCGCACGAGAGCGCGATCTTCGGCGAGCCGGGGCTGCCCGCACCGGCGCAGGCCTGGCAGCATTCGATCGTGAAAGCCTTGTTCGACGACGAGACGGCGGCGGATACCGCGGCGTCGGTGCTGCTCGCCGAGGACGAACGCGCAGGCGGCGGTGCCCGCATCCGGCAGCAATCGATCACCCCGATTCCCGACACCGACTGGGTGCGGCAGACGCAGTCGCAGTTCGAACCGGTCGCGATCACGCCGGCGTTCTGGATCGTGCCGTCGTGGCACACCCCGCCGGCCGCGGCGCGGCGCGTGATCCGGCTCGACCCCGGCCTCGCCTTCGGCACCGGCACGCACCCGACGACGCGCATGTGCCTGCGCTGGATCGCGCGCCAAGCGGCGCTGCGCAAGGCGCCGTGGCGGCGCGCGCTCGACTACGGCTGCGGCTCGGGTATCCTCGCGATCGCCGCCGCGCTGTTCGGCGCCGGGCGCGCCGAAGCGGTCGACATCGACGCGGCAGCAATCGAATCGACGCTTGCCAACGCCGTCGCCAACGGCGTCGCCGTTACTGCGGGCACGCCGGATGCGGCGCAGGGCCGCTTCGACCTGGTGCTCGCCAACATCCTCGCCACGCCGCTGAAGCTGCTCGCTCCGGTGCTGTGCGGCCACGTCGAGGCGGGCGGCGACCTCGTCCTCGCCGGCATCCTCGAGCGCCAGGCCGGCGAACTCGCTGCCGCCTACGCGCCGCACTGCGCGCTCGACGTCGCCGACAGCGACGACGGCTGGATCTTGATGACGGGGCGGATGCGATGACCCGGCGCGTCGCCGGCAAGCCGCCGTGAGCCTCGCGACACGCTGCTCGTCGTGCAACACGGTCTTTCGCGTGGTGCAGGACCAGCTCAAGGTGTCCGAAGGCTGGGTGCGCTGCGGCCGCTGCCACGAGGTCTTCAACGCGCTCGAGAGCCTGTTTGATCTCGATCGCGCGGATGCGGCGCTGGAAGCCCCGCCGGCCGCGACATCCGCGCCAGCCGCCGACACGCCGGCCGGCGCAGCTAGCGAAACGGACGGCGGCGCCGCCGCGTCCGAACCCGCGGCGCCGCCGCCACCGCTTTCGCTCGTGACGTCGTCACCGTCGGCCGATCCCGAGGGCGGGACCGCCACGATCGAGGGAGCCGGGCCGGTCGCTGAAGCTGAAACACCCGAAGCAGCCGAGACAATCGAGACAACCAAGACAACCGAAACGGCGGACGCAGCCGAGGCAGCCGAGGCAACCGACGCAACGGAAGGCGCCGAGGCAGCGACGGTTGCCGAAGTGTCAGCGCTCCAGCCGGCGGCCCCGAATCCACCCGCACCGGCCGTCGCCCCCGCGCCGCTTCCGGCCTGGCCACCGCCGTCGATCGACGCGACGACGCGGTCGGGCTTCAGTGCGGCGCACGACACGCCGGCATCGCGCCTCGACGCCCGCGATCGCAACGACTTCGAGGACGCCCGCTTCAACAGCGAACTGTTCGCCGACGAGGTCATCGTGCAGGCGCCCGACGCGCCGGAGCCTTCCATCGGCGACGTCGTGCCGGGCGACGCCGCCGAAGCGACACCCGAGTTCCTGCGCCGCGCCGAGCAGCGTGCGCGCTGGGACAAGCCGGCCGTGAGCGTCGCGCTCGCGCTCGTCTGCGGCGTCCTGCTGCTCGCGCTGGCGGGGCAGGTCGCCCACCACTTTCGCGACCTCATCGCGGCGACCTATCCGCAGACGCGCCCGGCGCTCGCCGCGCTGTGCGAGATGGCCGGCTGCCGCATCGAGCCGCTGCGCCGCATCGACGCCATCGTGATCGAAAGCAGCGCGCTCACGAGCGCACCGACCGGCAACGCGATCCGGCTTTCGGTCGTGCTGCGCAACCGCGGCACGTTGCCGCTCGCGATGCCGGCGATCGATCTTTCGCTGACCGACCCCGGCGGCCAGTTGCTCGCCAGGCGCGCGCTGCTGCCGGCCGATTTCGGCAAGGCCGACGCGACGCTCGCGGCGAACGCCGAGACGCCGCTGCAGCTCGTCCTCGCCGTCGAGGGCCGGCGCCCGAGCGGCTATACCGTCGAGCCCTTCTACCCCTGACCCCACCCTGGAGCCCTGCATGCCCGCCCTGATCTGCGGATCCCTCGCCTTCGACACGATCACCGTCTTCCCCGGCCGCTTCGCGCAGCAGATCCTGCCCGACCAGCTGCACATCCTGAACGTCTCGTTCCTCGTGCCGACGCTGCGGCGCGAGTTCGGCGGCTGTGCCGGCAACATCGCCTACACGCTGCGCCACCTCGGCGGCGAGCCGGTCGTGATGGCCGCGGTCGGCGCCGACGGCGCCGACTACGTCGCGCGGCTGCGCGGCTGGGGCGTCGATACCGCCTTCGTGCACACCGCCGACGACACCTACACCGCGCAGGCGATCATCATCACCGACACCGACAACAACCAGATCACCGCGTTCCACCCCGGCGCGATGCAGCAGGCCCACTGCACGACGATCACGCCGCGCGACGACATCCGCATCGCGATCATCGCCCCCGACGGCCGCGACGCGATGCTGCAGCACGCGGCGCAGCTTGCGCAAGCCGACATTCCCTTCGTCTTCGACCCCGGCCAGGGGCTGCCGATGTTCGACGGCGCCGAACTGAAGCGCTTCATCGCGCAGGCCACGTGGGTCGCCGTCAACGA
>JBDHSE010000113.1:0-8404 GCA_039807955.1 Ideonella sp.
ACGTAGCGCGGCAGGATCGCGATCCCCATGCCGGCCTGCACGCCGGCCAGCAGCGTCGTCAGGTTGTTCGATCGCAACGGGCCGGATACCGGGACCGCGATATCGCCATGCGGCGCGCCGCTGCGCGCCGGCCCGCCGAAGTGCCAGCGGTCGTCGCCCTGCACGCTGCTGTAGACGAGGCAGTCGTGTCTCGCAAGATCGGCCGGCGCGGCGGGCATGCCGCGGCGCTCGAGATAGCCGGGCGCGCCGACCAGCACCCAGGGGTTGACGCCGAGGTAGCGCGCGCCGAGCGACGAGTCGGCGAGCCGTCCCATGCGAAACGCGAGATCGACGCCCTGCTCGACGAGGTTGACGTAGCGGTCGTCGAAGCTCAGGTCGATGCTGACCTCAGGGTGCGCCTGCATGTAGCGCAGCACGAGCGGCGTCAGCACGCGCCGCCCGAACGCGACCGAGGTGCTGATGCGCAGCCGGCCGCCGGCCTGGCCTTGCAGCAGCGCGGCGAGGCTGTCGGCGGCGTCGATCTCGCGCTGGATCGTCTTGCACTTGTCGTAGTAGAGCGCGCCGATCTCGGTCGCGCTCACGCCGCGCGTGTTGCGGTTCAGGAGTCGCGCGCCGAGCCGCGCCTCGAGCGCCGCGACATGCCGGGTCGCCGTCGGCTGCGTGACGCCAAGGCCGGCCGAGGCCTTCGAGAAGCTGCCGGTCTCGACGATGCGAACGAAGAGGCGCATGCCGGCGACGGTGTCCATGCCCGGACTGTAGCGGCGCGCCGGGCGTGCCGGCGCTTGCGGCGATCCTCATGGAATCCACTGACGGCCGATCGGCGGTCATTCACTACAGTCCAACGTCAGGCCGCGCCGGAACGCATCCGCTTCGCGCGCCGCGCCGATCCACGACGATCACACAAGGAGACACCCGATGCAGACCCGATCCTTCGTCAAGACCCTGGCAGCGCTGCTCGTCGCCGCGTGCGGCGCGGCGCCGGCGCTCGCCGACAACATCACGCTCAAGGCGTCGCACCAGTTCCCCGGCGGCAAGGGCGACGTGCGCGACGAGATGGTGCAGATGATCGCGCGCGATGTCGCCGCCGCGAACGTCGGCCTCGAGATCAAGGTGTTCCCCGGCTCGAGCCTCGTCAAGGCGCAGGAGCAGTGGAAGGCGATGCAGACCGGGCAGATCGACATGAGCGCCTTCCCGCTCGACTACGCGTCGGGTTTTCACCCGCAGTTCGGCGCGACGCTGATGCCCGGCCTCGTCAAGAGCCACGAGCACGCGCGCCGCATCAACGAATCGGCGTTCATGAAGGAGATCAAGGCGATCGTCGAGCAGGCCGGCGTCAAGGTGCTCGCCGACGCTTGGCTCGCCGGCGCGTTCGCCGGCAAGGACAAGTGCATCAGGAAGCCCGAGGACGCCGCCGGGCTCAAGGTGCGGTCGGCCGGCGCGACGTTCGCGCAGATGTGGGCCGGCGCCGGCGCGTCGGTGATCTCGATTGCGTCCAACGAGGTCTACAACGCGCTGCAGCAGGGCGTCGTGCAGGCGACCGACACCTCGACCGGCAGCTTCGTCTCGTTCCGTCTCTACGAGCAGCTGAAATGTGCGACGGCGCCCGGCGACCATGCGCTGTGGTTCATGTACGAGCCGGTGCTGATCAGCCTCAAGAGCTGGAACAAGCTGAACGACGCGCAGCAGAAGGCGCTGCTCGCGGCATCGAAGAAGGCCGAGGACTACTTCGAGAGCGAGTCGAAGAAGCTCGACGACAAGTTCGTCGAGGTCTTCAAGGCCAACAAGGTCGAGGTCGTGACGATGACCGAGCCCGAGTTCGACGCCTGGCGCGCTGTCGCGCAGAAGACCTCGTACAAGACCTTCGCCGAGAAGGTGCCTGGCGGCAAGGAGCTGATCGAGAAGGCGCTGAGTGTCAAGTAGCGCCTCGGCGCCGGCCGTCCCGCGCTGGGTCGCGGCGGTGCACGCGGTGTCGCGCGTCTTCGGCGTCGCCGCGGCGGGGCTGATCCTGCTGTCGGTCGGTGTCGTCTGCCAGATGGTCTTCGTGCGCGCCGCGCTCGACCAGTCGTCGATCTGGCAGACCGAGTTCGTCACCTTCGCGCTCGTCGCCGCGACCTTTCTCGGCGCGCCCTACATCCTGCTGACGCGCGGCCACGTCGCGGTCGACGTGCTGCCGCTGATGGTTGCCGCACCGATGCGGCGCCGGCTGTTCCTGATCGGGCACCTCGTCACATTCGTGTTCTGCCTCGCCTTCCTCTACGCCGCGATTCCGTGGTGGTTCGACAGCTTCCAGACCGGGCAGACGACGTCGACGATCTGGCGCGCGCGGGTCTGGATACCGTACCTTTCGGTGCCGGTCGGCCTCGCGCTGCTGTGCCTGCAACTGATCGCCGACGCCTGGCTCGTCGCGACGCGGCGCGTCGACCCGTTCGGCATCGCGCCGGACGCCAAGCTCTGAAGCCGCCCGCGTGAGCACAACGCGATGACCCCGCTTGCGATCGGCCTGCTCGTCTTCGTCGTCACGACGGCGCTGCTCGCGACGGGCCTGCCGATCGCGTTCGGCCTCGGTGCCGTGGCGCTCGCGTTCATGATCGTCTTCGACGGCTGGAACTCGGTGCACTTCGTGCCGGAGACGGTGTTCGCCGGGCTCAACGACTTCACGCTCGTCTCGCTGCCGATGTTCATCATCATGGGCGCGGCGGTCGCGTCGTCGCGCGCCGGCAGCGATCTGTACGAGGCGCTGTCGCGCTGGCTGCACCGCATCCCGGGCTCGCTCGTCGTCAGCAACATCGGCGCCTGCGCGCTGTTTTCGGCGCTTACCGGCTCGTCGCCGGCGACCTGCGCTGCGATCGGCAAGATGGGCATCCCCGAGATGCGCAAGCGCGGCTACGAGGCCGACCTCGCGACCGGCGCGATCGCCGCCGGCGGCACGCTCGGCATCCTGATCCCGCCGAGCATCACGATGATCCTCTACGGCATCGCGTCCGAGACGTCGATCGGGCGGCTCTTCATCGCCGGCATCCTGCCCGGCCTGCTGCTGACAGCGCTCTTCATGGCGTGGGCGATGTTCCTGAGCTGGAAGCGGGGTACGGTGCTCGCCGGCAAGGACCGCATCTATTCGCTCAAGGAGAAGCTCGAGCTGATGCCGCGGCTCGTGCCGTTCATTGCCGTCATCGTCGGCGTGATCTATGCGCTCTACGGCGGCATCGCGACGCCGTCCGAGGCGGCCGGCGTCGGTGCCGCGCTGTGCCTCGTGATGGTCGTCGCGATCTATCGCGTCTGGCGGCCGATGGCGCTGTGGCTGATCCTGCGCGACGCGCTGCGCGAGTCCGGCATGCTGATGCTGATCATCGGCACGTCGATCCTGTTCGGCTACATGATGTCGTCGCTGCAGGTCACGCAGTCGGTCGCGCAGACGATCGCCGAGATGGAGGTCAACCGCTGGATCATCCTCGCCGCGATCAACCTGATGCTGCTCGTCGCCGGCTGCTTCCTGCCGCCGGCGGCGATCATCCTGATGACGACGCCGATCCTGATGCCCGTCATCACCGCCGCCGGGTTCGACCCGATCTGGTTCGGCGTCGTCCTCACGATCAACATGGAGCTCGGCCTCATCACGCCGCCGGTGGGGCTCAACCTCTTCGTCATCAACGGCATCACGCCCGACGTGAGCCTGCTGACGATCCTGAAGGGCGCGTTCCCGTTCATGCTGTGCATGGTGCTCGCGATCCTCATCCTGTGCGTCTTCCCGGGGCTCGCGACCTGGCTGCCGGCAGTCCTGATGGGCTGACGCAGGCGCTGGGCCATTCGGCCCGCGCATAGGTTTTATCCGCGCGCCGGGATTCCCAAGCCGCGCCGATTGCCGGAGCATTGCGCCACGCCTGCAAAGCGCGGGCGAGGAGGCAAGCGCATGGCAAGGATGAAGGCCGTCATGGCCGCGGTGCTGGTGATGGAGAAGGAAGGCGTCGCCCAGACCTTCGGCGTGCCGGGCGCGGCGATCAACCCGCTGTACGCCTGCTTGCGCGAGCGGGGAACGATCGCGCACGTGCTCGCGCGCCACGTCGAGGGCGCTTCGCACATGGCCGAGGGCTACACGCGGGCGGTGGCCGGCAACATCGGCGTGTGCCTCGGCACGTCGGGGCCGGCCGGCACCGACATGGTCACGGGCCTGTACTCGGCAAGCGCCGACTCGATCCCGATCCTCGCCATCACCGGCCAGGCGCCGCGCGCGCGGCTGCACAAGGAGGACTTCCAGGCGGTCGACATCGAAGCCATCAGCAAGCCAGTGACGAAGTGGAGCGTCACGGTGCGCGAACCGGCGCAGGTGCCGCGCGCGTTCCAGCAGGCCTTCCACCTGATGCGCTCGGGCCGCCCGGGGCCGGTGCTGATCGACCTGCCGTTCGACGTGCAGATGGCCGAGATCGAGTTCGACATCGACACCTACGAGCCGCTGCCGGTCTACAAGCCGAGCGCGACGCGCGCGCAGGCCGAGCGTGCGATCGAGATGCTGCAGCAAGCCGAGCGGCCGCTGATCGTCTCCGGCGGCGGCGTCATCAACGCCGACGCTTCCCGTCTGCTGCAGGAGTTCGCGGAGCTGACGAACGTGCCGGTGATCCCGACGCTGATGGGCTGGGGAACGATCCCCGACGACCACCCGCTGATGGCCGGCATGTGCGGGCTGCAGACGAGCCACCGCTACGGCAACGCGACGCTGCTCGCAGCAGACCACGTGCTCGGCATCGGCAACCGCTGGGCGAACCGCCACACCGGCTCGATCGAGGTCTACACCAAGGGCCGGACCTTCACCCACATCGACATCGAGCCGACGCAGATCGGCCGCGTGTTCGGCCCCGACCTCGGGATCGTCTCGGACGCGAAGGCGGCGCTCGAGCAACTCGTCGCTGTCGCGCGCGAGAGGAAGGCAGCCGGCCAACTGAAGGACCGCAGCGCCTGGGTCGCCGCCTGCCGCGAACGCAAGGCGACGATGCTGCGCAAGACGAACTACGAAGCGGTGCCGATGAAGCCGCAGCGCGTCTACCAGTGCATGAACAACAACTTCCCGCGCGACACGACCTACATCTCGACGATCGGCTTGAGCCAGATCGCCGGCGCCCAGTTCCTGCACGTCTTCGGCCCGCGCCAGTGGATCAACTGCGGCCAGGCCGGGCCGCTCGGTTGGACGATTCCCGCCGCGCTCGGCGTGCGCGTGGCGGACCCGAAGCGGACGATCGTCGCGCTCTCCGGCGACTACGATTTCCAGTTCATGATCGAGGAGCTTGCAGTCGGCGCGCAGTTCAAGCTGCCCTACATCCACATGGTCGTCAACAACAGCTATCTCGGCCTCATCCGCCAGAGCCAGCGCGGTTTCAACATGGACTACTGCGTGCAGCTCGGCTTCGACAACATCAACGCGCCGGACCTCGAAGGCTACGGCGTCGATCACCGGCAGGTCGTCGAGGGCCTCGGCAGCAAGTTCGTGCGCGTGCGCAGGCAGGAGGAGATCAAGCCGGCGATCGAGCAGGCCAACGCCTGGATCGCCGAGTACCAGGTGCCGGTCGTCATCGAGGTCATCCTCGAGCGCGTGACGAACATCTCGATGGGCACCGAGATCGACGCCGTCAACGAGTTCGAGGAACTGGCGGCGAGCCTCGCCGACGCGCCGACGGCGATCGGATTGCTCGACTAAAGGACACACACCATGCCGAAGTTCGCCGCCAACCTGACGATGCTCTTCAACGAAGTGCCGTTTCTCGACCGCTTCGAGCGCGCCGCGAAGGCGGGGTTCGATGCTGTCGAATTCCTGTTCCCCTACGCGTATCCTGCCGCCGAAATCAAGGCGCGGCTCGACGCCAACGACTTGACGCTCGTGCTGCACAACATGCCGGCCGGCGACTGGGACGCGGGCGAGCGCGGCATCGCCTGCCTGCCGGATCGCGTGGAAGAGTTCCGCCGCGGCGTCGCGACGGCGATCGAGTACGCCACGGCACTTGGCGCGCCGCGCCTGAACTGCCTTGCCGGCAAGGCGCCGGCAGGTGCGAACGACAGCGTGCTGCGCGAGACCTTCGTCGCGAACCTGAAGTTCGCCGCCGCCGAACTCGAGCAGGCCGGGCTGCGGCTCGTCGTCGAGCCGATCAACACCTTCGACATTCCGGGCTTCTATCTGAACCGCACACCGCAGGCGCTCGCGATCCTCGACGCGGTCGGTTCGGACAATCTCTTCGTCCAGTACGACATCTACCACGCGCAGCGCATGGAAGGCGAACTCGCGGCGACGCTTGCGAAGCACCTCGCGCGCATCGATCACATCCAGCTCGCCGACAACCCCGGCCGCAACGAGCCGGGAACGGGCGAGATCAACTACGACTTCCTGTTCGCGCATCTGGACGCGATCGGCTACAAGGGCCACGTCGGCTGCGAGTACAAACCGGCGGCGGCGACCGAGGCCGGCCTCGGCTGGCTGGCGCGTGTACGCTCGCGCCAGACGGGCAACACCTGAACGACAAGGACACGACGACATGACGGCGACACCGCAAAAGCTCGGCTTCATCGGCCTCGGCATCATGGGCACGCCGATGGCGGGCCAGCTCGCGAAGGCCGGCCACACGCTCTTCGTTTCGACGCGCAGCAAGGTGCCGGCCGAGATCACGGCCGCCGGCGCGACGGTCTGCAAGACGGCACAGGACGTCGCCCAGCAGGCCGACACCATCTTCCTGATGCTGCCCGATACGCCCGACGTCGAGGCCGTGCTGTTCGGCGCGGCGGGCGTTGCGGCCGGTCTCACGCCAGGCAAGACCGTCGTCGACATGAGTTCGATCTCGCCGATCGAGACCAAGCGCTTCGCCAAGGCGATCAACGACCTCGGTTGCGACTACCTCGACGCGCCGGTCTCCGGCGGCGAAGTCGGCGCCCGGGCGGCGAGCCTGACGATCATGGTCGGCGCAAGCGAGGCCGCGTTCGCCAGGGTGAAGCCGCTGTTCGAACTGATGGGCAAGAACATCACGCTCGTCGGCGCCAACGGCGACGGCCAGACGACGAAGGTCGCGAACCAGATCATCGTCGCGCTCAACATCGCCGCCGTCGGCGAGGCGCTCGTCTTCGCGAGCAAGGCCGGCGCCGACCCGGCCAAGGTGCGCCAGGCGCTGATGGGCGGCTTCGCTTCGAGCCGCGTCCTCGAGGTGCACGGCGAGCGCATGATCAAGCGCACGTTCGCGCCCGGCTTTCGGATCGGCCTGCACCAGAAGGACCTGAACCTCGCGCTCGCCGGTGCGCGAGCGCTTGGGCTGGCGCTGCCGCAGACGGCCGGCGCGGCGCAGTTGATGCAGGCCTGCGCTGCCAACGGCATGGCCGACCTCGACCATTCGGCGCTCGTGCGCGCGATCGAGCTGATGGCGAACCACAGCGTGGTGCCCGACGCGTGAGCCTCGATAGAGGGGCCCCACGCAGTGCGGATCGAAGCGAGCGAACGCGGCGGGGCCTCCGACCGCTCGGCGCCAGGCGTTGCGCATGCAGTGCGGAGGTGGCCGCGTGAGCCGCGATAGAGGGGCCCCACGCAGTGGGGATCGAAGCGAGCGAACGCGGCCGAGCCACCGACCGCGCGGTGCTTGGCATTGCGGGGCCAGTGCGGAGGTGGCTGTGTGAGTGCCGTGCCCGACCCGCGCACGCAGCCGCGCGAGTTCCTGCGCGCGCTGTTCGATGCAGCCGTCGCGCGCGCGCTGCCGGCGCGCAACATCGCCGCGTTCCTGCCGCCGCCGCCCGCCAACGGCCGCACCGTCGTGCTCGGCGCCGGCAAGGCGGGCGGCGCGATGGCGCAGGCGGTTGACGCGGCGTGGCCGGCCGATGCGCCGCTGTCGGGCCTCGTCGTCACGCGGTACGGGCATGTGCCGCCGGACTACGCGGCGCGCCAGCGCGACGGCACGGCGCGCATCGAGGTCGCCCTCGCCGCGCACCCGGTGCCCGACGCCGCCGGGCGCGACGCGGCGCGCCGCATCGCGGCGCTGGCAGAGGATCTCGGCGCCGGCGACCTCGCGCTGTGCCTGATCTCGGGCGGCGGCTCGGCGCTGCTCGCGATGCCGGCGGCCGGCGTGACATTCGAAGACAAGCAGGCGATCAACAAGGCGCTGCTCGCCAGCGGCGCCGCGATCGGCGAGATGAACTGCGTTCGCAAGCACCTCTCGGCGATCAAGGGCGGGCGGCTCGCCGCGCTGTGCGCGCCGGCGCGCGTCGCGACGCTTTTGCTCAGCGACGTGCCGGGCGACTCGCCCGAAGTCATCGCCAGCGGCCCGACGGTCGCCGATGCGACGACCTGCGCCGACGCGCTGCGCATCCTCGACCGCTACGCGATCGGCGTGCCGCGCGCGGTGCGCGCCGGCCTCGAGAGCGGCGCGTTCGAGACGCCGAAGCCGGGCGA
>JBDHSE010000114.1:0-8362 GCA_039807955.1 Ideonella sp.
GCGATGTTCCTGTGCATCGGCGTGCTCTACGACCGCATGCACACGCACGAGATCGCGCGCTTCGGCGGCGTCATCAACACGATGCCGACCTTCACCGCCTTCGTCGTCTTCTTCGCGATGGCCAACGTCGGCCTGCCCGGCACGTCCGGCTTCGTCGGCGAGTGGATGGTGATCCTCGCGTCGGTGCGGTTCGACTTCTGGATCGGCCTGCTCGCCGCGTTCGCGCTCTTCCTCGGCGCGGCGTACACGCTGTGGATGGTCAAGCGCGTCTGGTACGGCGCGATCGCCAACGACGAGGTCCGCGCGCTGAAGGACATCAGCGCGCGCGAGATCCTCGTCCTCGGGCTGCTCGCCGCGGCCGTGCTCTGGATGGGGGTGTATCCGAAGCCGTTCACCGACGTGATGGGGCCGTCGGTCGCCGAACTGCTGCGTCACGTGTCCGTGTCCAAGCTGAATTGAACGGGGCCCGCTGAGACATGAACTGGATTTCCATCTACCCCGAGATCGCACTGCTGATCATGGCGTGCGTCGTCACGCTGCTCGACCTGTTCGTGCGCGACCCGATGCACAGGCCGACGTACATCGTCACGCAGCTCTCGCTCGCCGTCGTCGCCGCGATGCACTTCGCCGACTTCAGCGCCGGGCTCACCGTCTACGCGATGGACCGGATGGTCGTCTCCGACCCGCTCGGCCACCTGCTCGGCTTCTTCGCCTGCGTCGTCGTCATCGCCGTGCTCGTCTACGCGCGCGCCAACGCCGCGCAGCGCGACATGCTCAACGGCGAGTTCTTCAGCCTGACGATGTTCTCGCTGCTGGGCATCCTCGTCATGCTGTCGGCGAACAACTTCCTCGTCATCTACCTCGGCCTCGAGCTGATGTCGCTGTCGCTGTACGCGCTCGTCGCGCTGCGCCGCGACCATCCGCCGGCGACCGAGGCGGCGATGAAGTTCTTCGTGCTCGGCGCGCTCGCCAGCGGCTTCCTGCTCTACGGTCTGTCGATCATGTACGGTGCGACCGGCTCGCTCGACATCCCCGAGGTCTTCAAGGCGATCGCGACCGGCCAGATCAACAAGACCGTGCTCGCCTTCGGCCTCGTCTTCGTCGTCTCCGGGCTCGCCTTCAAGCTGAGCGCGGTGCCGTTTCACATGTGGGTGCCCGACGTCTACGACGGCGCGCCGACGCCGGTCACGCTCCTGATCGGCTGCGCGCCCGAGTTCGCCGCGTTCGCGATCACGTTTCGCCTGCTCGTCGAGGCGATGCTCGGCCTCGCCGTCGACTGGCAGCAGATGCTGATCGTCGTCTCGATCGGATCGATGGCGCTCGGCAACATCGCCGCGATCGCGCAGACCAACATCAAGCGCATGCTCGCCTATTCGGCGATCGCGCACATGGGCTTCATGCTGCTCGGCTTCACGCCGACCGTGATCGAGGGCAACACGTATTCGGCGGCCAACGGCTACAGCTCGGCGCTCTTCTACGTTGTCGTCTACGTCTTCACGACGCTCGGCGCGTTCGCGACGATCCTGCTGCTGTCGCGGCGCGGCTTCGAGGCCGACCAGCTCGACGACTTCAAGGGCCTGGCGCGGCGCAGCCCGTGGTTCGCCGGCGTCATGTCGCTCTTCATGTTCTCGCTCGCCGGCGTGCCGCCGACGGTGGGCTTTTATGCCAAGCTCGCCGTGCTGCAGTCGATCGTGACGACGAACCAGCCCGGCTACATCGCGCTCGCCGTTTTCGCGGTGATCATGTCGCTGATCGGCGCGTACTACTACATCCGCATCGTCAAGCTCATGTACTTCGACGAGCCGGCGGACACCGCGCCGATCGTCGCCGGCACTGACGTGCGCGCGCTGCTGTCGCTCAACGGCGCGGCGATCGTGCTGTTCGGCATCCTGCCCGGCGGCCTGATGGCGCTGTGCACGCAGGCCGTGCTGCGGGCGCTCGCGACGTGATGGCGGATCCGGCCGCCGCGATCGGCTGCCGGGCCGGCGCGGCGGTAGGCGCGGCGAGCCGATGACCGCGTCGCCGACCATCGCGCCGATCGACCCGCAGGCCGATCCGCAACTGCGCGAGATCGGTGTCGCCGGCACCCAGGTCTTTCGCGGTCGCTTTCTCGACGCCCGCCGTGACGAGGTGCGGCTGCCCGACGGCTCGACCTCGGCGCGCGAGTACATCGTCCACCCCGGCGCGGCGATGGTCGTCGCGCTGCTCGACGACGGCCGGCTCGTCGTCGAGCGCCAGTACCGCTACCCGATGGGGCGGGCGATGCTCGAGTTCCCGGCTGGCAAGCTCGACGCCGGCGAGGCGCCGTTCGAATGCGCGCTGCGCGAGCTGACCGAGGAGACGGGATACCGGGCGCGCGAATGGGCGTACGCCGGCCGCATGCACAACGCGATCGCCTACTCGACCGAGGCGATCGACGTCTGGTTCGCGCGCGGCCTCACGCCCGGCGCGCAGCGGCTCGACGCCGGCGAGTTCCTCGACATCGTCGTCGCCAGCGAAGACGAACTGCACGCGCTTGCGCAGCACGGCGAACTGACCGACGCCAAGACGCTCGTCGGCCTGCTCTGGCTCGCGCGCTGGCGCGCCGGGCACTGGCCGCTCGAATGGGGGAGTGCGCAACAAGTGCGGGCGTCGATAATGCAGGCATGAAGGTTCTCGATCTGCGTTGCGCGCAAGGCCACCGCTTCGAAGGCTGGTTCGCGTCCGACGACGACCTCGCGGCGCAGCGCGAACGCGGGCTGCTTGCTTGCCCGCTGTGCGGCGACGCCGATGTGCAGCGCCTGCCGAGCGCGCCGCGGTTGAACCTCGCCTCGTCGGCCAGGCCTGCGGCGACGACGCTTGCGCTGCCGGCGCCAGACGATCCGCAGGCCAAGTGGCTGCGCGCGATGCGCAAGGTGATGGCCAACACCGAGGACGTCGGCGAGCGCTTCCCCGAAGAGGCGCGCCGCATCCACTACGGCGAGGTGCCGGCGCGCGGCATCCGCGGCCAGGCGTCGCCGAGTGAGGCGCAGGCGATGGCCGAGGAGGGCATCGAGGTGATGGCGCTGCCGACGCCGCCGGCCCTGAAGGAACCGCTGCAGTAGCCGGTGCGCGGCGGCGCCCGGCGCGGTTCGGATCGGCGCTGGCTGCTGCCTACAACACCCGCCCCGGGTTCATCCGGCCGTCGGGGTCGAGCGCGGCTTTGATGCGGCGCATCAGATCGAGCGCGAGCGGCTGCTTGCGCCGCGCGAGTTCGTCGCGCTTCAAGGCGCCGATGCCGTGCTCGGCCGAGATCGACCCGCCGTGCGCCGCCACCGCGTCGTAGACGATCGCATTCACCGCCGCCTCGTTCGCGCGCAGGAAGTCGGCCGCCGGCACGCCCTCGGGCGCCTGCACGTTGTAGTGCAGGTTGCCGTCGCCGAGGTGGCCGAAGTCGACGAGCCGCGCGCCGGGAAACGCGCGCGCCAGCGCGGCGTCGGTCGCGGCAACGAAATCGGCGATGCGCGAGACCGGCAGCGCGATGTCGTGCTTGATGTTGAGCCCCTCCTCGGCCTGCGCGAGCGGGATCGATTCGCGCAGATGCCACATCGCGCGCGACTGGGCGATGCTCTCGGCGACCGCGGCGTCGGCGACCAGCCCGCACTCGAGCGCAGCCTCGAGCAAGGCTTCGAACAGGCCGCGGGCGTGCGCCTCGCCTTCGCTGTCGGATTGTTCGAGCAGCACTGTCCACGGCGCGGCGGCGTTCGCCGCGAGCGGGCGGCGCAGCTGCGGGAAGTGGCGCTCGACGAGCACGAGCGAGAACTCGTTCATCGCCTCGAAGCCGGTCAGCGCGGCGCCGAGCCTGGCGCGTGCGAGTTCGAGCAGCGCGACGGCGTCAGCGAGCTTCGCGCACGACGCCATCGCCGTCGTCACCGCCGCCGGCCGCGGCCAGAGCTTGAGCGTCGCGGCGGTGATGACGCCGAGCGTGCCCTCGCTGCCGATGTAGAGATCGCGCAGCGCGTAGCCGGTGTTGTCCTTGCGCAGCCCCGACAGGCCGTTCCAGACCTCGCCCGCTGGCGTCACGACCTCGAGGCCGAGGCACAACTCGCGCGCGTTGCCGTAGCGCAGCACCTGCGTGCCGCCGGCGTTCGTCGCGAGGTTGCCGCCGATCGTGCAGCTACCCTCGGCCGCGAGGCTGAGCGGGAATAGCAGGTCCTCCTTCGCGGCGGCCTCCTGCACCGACTGCAGCACGCAGCCGGCCTCGGCGGTCAGCGTCAAGTTCGCGCCGTCGATCGCGCGGATGCGGTTGAGCCGGGCGAGGCTCAGGAGGATCTGCGTGCCGCTCGCATCCGGCACCGAGGCGCCGACCAGCCCGGTGTTGCCGCCCTGCGGCACGACGCCCGCGCCGTGCGCGGCGCAGGCGCGCAGCACGGCGGCGACCTCGGCCGAGTTCGCCGGCCGCACGACGGCGAGCGCGCGGCCGCGGTAGCGCTTGCGCCAGTCGACCTCCCACGGCGAGAGGTCGCCATCGCGCAGCACGTTGACTTCTCCGACGGCGGCGGTGAGCGCGCGGATCAACTGCGTCATGCGCCCACCCTCGCCGCGTGCATCAACCGCCAGCGCACATGGACGGCGCAGGCGGCGAAGAGTGCGAGCGTCAAGCCGACCTCGACGAGGGCGAGCCGCGCGCCGGCGCCGCGGTCGCTCGCGGCGCGCACGACGCCCTCGACGAAGTAGAGCCAGACGAAGAGCGTCACCCAGCGGTAGGTGTAGAGCCGGTTGCGGATCAACCCCGGCAGCGGCAGCAGCAGCGGCGCGACCTTCAGCGCCAGCCAGCCGCTGCCGGTCGGCGCGAGCCACAGCTCCCACGCGAGGCCGAGCACGATCAGCGCGACGATGCAGGCGACCGCGACCGCGCGCGTCCAGGCGACGACCGGCGGCAGCGGCTGCGCGTTGGCGGGCAGTAAAGCAGACATCGCTGGCTATCATGCCAGCAATGAACCGCGAGTCCGCACACGTCAGCCCGGGCGAGGAGGTCTCGCGCGCGCTGCATGCGCTGCAGGACTGGCCCTGGCTCGAGACCGTCAAGGTGCTGCGCCAGCGCTTTCGCGAGGACCGCCTCGGCCTGACGGCGAGCAGCCTGACGTTCACGACGATCATGGCGCTCGTGCCGCTCGTCACCGTCGCGCTCGCGCTCTTCAGCGCGTTCCCGATGTTCGGGCGCTTCCAGGACGCGCTGCAGCGCTACTTCCTGCAAAGCCTCGTGCCGGCGAGCATCGCGCAGCCGGTGCTGCAGGGCCTGACGAGCTTTGCCGAGCAGGCGACCAAGGTCGGCACCGTCGGCTTCGCGTTTCTCGTCGTCACCGCGCTCGCGCTGATGGCAACGATCGATCGCGCGTTGAACGCAATCTGGCGCGTGCGGCGGATGCGCTCGTTCGGCCGCCGGGTGCTGATCTACTGGGGCGTGACGACGCTGCTGCCGCTCGTCTTCGGCGTTGCGCTCAGCGTCACGTCGCTCGCGGTGTCGGCCTCGCGCGATCTGGTCGGCGGCACGCCGGGCGGCGTGAGGCTGCTGTTCGACACGCTCGCGTTCGCGATGCTCGCCGCCGCGATGTCGGCGATGTACCACTTCATCCCGCACACCCATGTGCGCTGGCGCCACGCGATCGCCGGCGGCCTGTTCGTCGCCGTCGCGTTCGAGATCGCCAAGCGCGCGCTCGCCTGGTACCTGCTGCGCGTGCCGGGCTACTCGCTCGTCTATGGCGCGTTCGCGACGGTGCCGATCTTCCTGCTGTGGACCTACATGAGCTGGCTGATCGTCCTCTTCGGCGCCGTCATCGCCGCCTACGCGCCGAGCCTGCAATCGCGCATGCGCCCGCTGCACGACGTGCCGGGCGCGCGCTTCGGGCTCGCCGTCGCGATGCTGCGCGAACTCATCGCCGCGCGCGGCGAACCCGGCCGCGGCCTCGCCGCCGATGAGCTGTGGGGCCGGCTGCGGATCGACCCGCTGCAGGTCGAGCCGCTGCTCGACGTGCTCGTCGACATCGACTGGGTCGGCCGCCTCGACGAGGACGGCAGCCCGCGCTACGTGCTGCTGTGCGACCCGGCCGCGACGCCGGCGCGGCCGCTGCTGGCGCATCTGCTGCTCAGCAGTTCGCCCGCGATCCAGGGCTTCTGGCGGCGCGCGGACTTCGACGCGCTGACGCTCGCCGACGTCGTCGCGCCCTGATACGCATCAGGGCCAAGGCGTCAGCCGAGCGCCTCGCCGCGCAGCAGCGAGTAGACGAGCACGTTGTGCGGATGCCCGCGGTGCAGCACGAAGCCGCGCAGCGTGCCTTCGAGCCGGAAGCCGCACTTCAGCGCGAGCCGCTTGGACGCTTCGTTGCCGGGCGAGGTCACGATCTGCAGGCGGTTGATCGTGTGCCGCTCGAACAGGTAGCGCACGACGAGACGCACCGCCTCCGTCATCAGGCCGCCGCGGCGCGCGGATGGATCGAACGACTGGTAGCCGATCTCGAAGCCATCCATGTAGTTGACCTTGAAGTACACGATGTCGCCGAGCAGCCGGTCCTCGAGATCGGTGACGAGGAAGGTGCCGCGCTCGGGGCCGAACAGGCCGGTGTCGTCGAACTCCTTGCGCAGCGCGGTCTCGCTGCGCAGCGGCCGGGTCAGATGCTCGCCGTGCAGCGCCACATCGTTGACGAACGCGTGCAGCGCATCGAGATCGGCCCGTCGGACCATGCGCACGCAGACGCGCTCGCCGCGGATCATGGTCAGAACGGGATGCGGCCGCGCCGGATGTCGCCGCACATCGCCCGATCGCCGATCAGGCTGTACAGCGGCCGCTCGAGCGTCGAGCCGACGAAACGCAGCCGGCGACAAGTGCGGTTGCGGTGCTCGCCGAGGTCAAACGGACGGCACTCGGCGAAGGTCTTGAAGCTGCGCGGGTCGACATCGGCGGCGACGTTGGCCGTTGCATCGCCGGCAGCGGTCGTCGCATTCATCGTCGTCTCCTCGGAAGCGGTGAAGGGCTTCTCAGCGCAAGGCCTCGCGCACCGCATTCAACAACGGCGCGGGCGCTTCCGTCATCAGGGAATGTCCGGCGGCCGGCAGCGTGATGGTGCGTGCCTTCAGCGCGGCGGCGATGTCGCGCGACGCGCGCGGCGGCGTCATCTGGTCGCGCGCGCCGAGCACGAGCGTCGCCGGGCAGCGCACGTGTGCCGCCGCTTCGAGGCCGCCGGCATACGCGTCGCAGACGCGAAAGTCGTGCTCGAACAGGTTGCCCTGCCAGCCGCCGCGATTCGCGCCGGCCTGGATGCGCCGCATCAGCGCGCGGTTGCTTCCGTGCAGCCACATGCCGGGGCCGGGAAACGACGGCTTGGGCGCGAAGCTCGAGTGCGAGAAGGCGTTCACCATATCGATCGCGCGCAGCGGCGCGTCGCGCGCCGTCGCGAGCAGCGCGTCCGATACCTTCATCGGGTAAGCGGTGCCGACCATCACGAGCCTTGTGGCGCGCTCGGGCGCACGCGCCGCCGCTTCGAGCGCGACGAGCGACCCCATGCTGTGGCCGACGAACGCCGCTTCGCGCACGCCTGCCTTGTCGAGCAGCGCCAGAAGCCAGTCGGCGAGCGCTTCGACGCCATCGAGCGGCGGGCCTTCGCTCCTGCCATGCGCCGGCTGATCGACGGCGAGCACCGCATGCCCGTGGTGCGCGAACCAGCGCGCGAGCAGGTTCCAGACGCTGTGGTCGTGCAGCGCGCCGTGGATGAAGACGATGCAGGGCAGGGCGGCGTCGAACGGCTTGCCGCCGGTGTAGGCGTAGGCCTTGCGGCCATCGACGACGAGTTCCATCACGTGCTCGCTTTCTTCGTCGAGGCGGCGGCAGGCTTGGCACCTGCCTTCTCCGCGGCCTTCAGCGCCCGCTTCAGATCGTCGATCAGGTCGTCGGCGTCCTCGAGCCCGATCGACAGCCGGATCGTCCCGGCCGTGATGCCGGCCTGCGCGAGCGCGGCGTCGTCCATCCGGTAGTGCGTCGTCGATGCCGGGTGGATGACGAGCGAGCGGCAGTCGCCGACGTTGGCGAGGTGCGAGAAGATCTGCAGCGCGTCGATGAACGCCTTGCCCTGTTCGCGATCGCCCTTCAGGTCGAAGCTGAAGACCGAGCCGCAGCCGCGCGGCAGCAGCTTCTTGGCGAGCGCGTGGTCGGGATGGCTCTCGAGTTCCGGGTAGCCGACGCTCGCGACCATCGGGTGCGCGGCGAGAAAGGCAACGACCTTGCGTGTGTTCTCGACGTGGCGCGCCATGCGCAGCGGCAGCGTCTCGATGCCCTGCAGGATCAGCCACGCGGTGTGCGGGCTCATGCACGCGCCGAAGTCGCGCAGCCCCTCGCGCCGCGCGCGCAGCA
>JBDHSE010000115.1:0-8361 GCA_039807955.1 Ideonella sp.
GGCGCCGCCTTCGCGCCGGCGGCGCGCATCGAGCCAGCTTGCGATCGCGAGCACCGTGATGAGGACGCCGACGCCGGTCGCCAGATAGCGATGGATCATCTCGATCCAGGCCTTGCCGTGCGTCACCGGGCCGGTCGGCATCGCGGTCTGCGCGGCGTGGATCTCGCTTTTCGCGCCGATCGGGCTCGCGTTGCCGTAGCAGCCCGGCCAGTCCGGGCAGCCCAGGCCCGAATCGGTGAGCCGCGTGAAGGCGCCGAACAGCACGAGGTCGAAGGTCAGGAAGAGCGTCAGCAAGGTCAGCGCGCGCAGCCGGCCGGCGTCGCCCGCACCGCGGTGGCGCAGCCAGACCCAGGCCAGCGGCCCGGCGGCGAGCGCGATGCCCATCAGCGCGACGCGCAGGATCGGCGCGAGGTCGTACAGCGGCTGGCTGCCCATCGGTCAGCGCCCCGGCAGGTCCCACGACGACGACGCGCGCAGCAACCGATCGATGTCGCGCTTGAGCCTGGCCGGGTCGGGATCGACCGGCACGCGCATCATCCACTGGCCCATCGGATCGACGATGTACATGTGCTGTTCGAGCGTCGAGCCCGCGCCGGACGCAAGCCAATGCGCAAGCGCGTCGTGCGACGTGCGCAGGATCGTGACCGGGATGCCGGCTGACGTCGCGGCGGCGAGTTCCGGCCGCAGCGGCGCGCCATCGGTGACGAACCAGACCTTGTCCACGCGATCGCGCTCCTTGCCGAAGGTCTCGCGCAGTTGGCGCTGCAGGACGAGCAGGTCCTCGCACTGCTTGTCGCAGGCACTGGCGCCAACGACGACGAGCAGCCATTGCCCCTTCAGCAACGCCGGGTCAACCGCCATGCCATGCAGGTCGGTGAGCGGCAACTCGCTCGCTGCCGGCAGGATGCGCGGCGGCGTGATCAGTTCGCTGTAGTTCGCGCTGCCCGCCGGCCGCACGACATAGAACGTGAAATACGAGGCGATGACCGGCGCGGCGCACAGCGCGAGGATCAGGAACATCTTGCGCCGGCCGCGGCGCGTGCGCTCGTCCTGCGGCGGCGCCGGGTCGGGCGACGAGTGGACGGTGAGGCCGCTCGCGTCGGCGGCGACGTCAGCGCGGGTCGCGGCCAAGACGGGGTCGGACGAGTTGGAACCAGACATAAAGACCTGCAATCAGCGCAGCCAGGGCCCACCACTGAAAGACATAACCATAGTGGGTCGCGACATCGACCGCCGGCGGCGGCCAGTCGCGCAGCAGACCGTCGTTCGCGGCACCCTGCTGGCGGATCGAGAACGGCGCGAGCACGACGCCGATCTCGCGCGAAAAGCTTTCGGGGTCGATATTTTGCCGGATCGGTCCGCTCGCGGCGGCATCGAACTCGAAGAGCCGTGCGGGCGGCGGTGCGATCTGGCCTTCGACGACGACCGGCCCCGGCGGCGTCGGCACGTCGGGCAGGCGGGTGCGGTCCTCGAAGTTGCGCGGCGCCCAGCCGCGCTGCACGAGCAGCGTGCCACCCGCCCATTGCAGCGGCGTGACGACGATGAAGCCGGTGCGCGAATGCAGCGGACGGTTGTCGAGGAAGACGGTGCGGTCGGCGAGCCAGTGGCCTTCGATGCGAACGCGCCGGTACTGCAGGCGGGTGTCGCCGGCGCGCAGCGCCTCGATGTCCCGCGCACCGACCACCGGCATGGTGCTTCGGGCGTCGAGCGCCGCCTGCAGCGCGAGCTTTTGCGCCGCCCGGTCCCACTGCCACCATCCGAGGCCGACGGTGACGGCAACGCCCGCGACGGTGGCGAGCAGCAGGACAAGCCGCCTCACGGCGCGCTGCACGCCGCTTCGGGCGCGGGCAGATAATGAAAGCGCATGATGATGAAGTTTGCGGTCGCGATCGCGTTTGCCCTGATCCTCGTCGCGCTCGGCGTCGCCGGCGCGGCGATGCTGCGCCGCCCGCGCGAGGGCGAGGCCAAGCGGCACACGATGATGCACGCGCTCGCGTGGCGCATCGGGCTGTCGATCCTGCTGTTCGTTGGCCTGCTCGCCGCGTACGCGCTCGGCTGGATCACGCCGACCGGTCTGCCGCTCGGCCGCTGACGCCAGGAAGCTCCCGCACCCCGGGCCGCGGCGCCGCGTCGCGGGGCGCGAAACGCCGCGCCCCTACCCCGATGCACGCGCGATCGTCAGAGCCAGTAGACGACGATGTACAGGCCGAGCCAGACGACGTCGACGAAGTGCCAGTACCACGCCGCGCCTTCGAAGCCGAAGTGGCGCTCCGGAGTGAAGTGGCCCTTGACGAGGCGCAGCGTGATGAAGAACAGCATCAGCATGCCGACGAAGACGTGAAAGCCGTGAAAGCCCGTCAGCATGAAGAAGGTCGTGCCGTAGACACCCGAGCTGAGCTTGAGGTTGAGCTCGGTGTAGGCGTGCCAGTACTCGTAGCTCTGGACGCACAGGAAGGCGAGCCCGAGTAGCACCGTCACCACCATGAAGCCGATGCACCGCGCGCGATGGTTCGCGAGCAGCGCGTGGTGCGCGATCGTCAGCGTCACGCCCGAGCTCAGCAGCAGCGCGGTGTTGATGGTCGGCAGCCCCCACGGGCCCATCGTCTTGAACGGCTCGATGGTGTTGGCCGGCGAGGCGGTGATGCCGGCCTGCACGTTCGGCCAGATCGCCTTGAAGTCGGGCCACAGCAGCGCGTTCTCGAGGTCGCCGAGGTCGGGCACCGAGTGCGCGCGCAGCCAGAACAGCGCGCCGAAGAAGGCGCCGAAGAACATCACCTCCGAGAAGATGAACCAGCTCATGCTCCAGCGGTACGAGACGTCGACGCGGTCGCTGTAGAGGCCGCCCTCGCTCTCGGCGATCGACGCGCGGAACCACTGCTGCAGCGTGAAGAGCCAGATCGCGATGCCGAGGATGAACGACCACATGCCCCACTCGTGGCCGTTGATCCACTGGCTCGCGCCGAGGATGATGAACAGGAACCCGAGCGCGGTCTGGACCGGGAAGCTCGAAGGCTGCGGGACGAAGTAGTAGGGCTGGGTGCTTGCCGCTGCCGACATGGGTGGTTCTCCTGCGGTTCGAATTGAATTGCCGGGGGCGATCGTTGGCTGTCGCGTCGAAATCGAATCAAGCACCGCCGGCGGCGACGCCGCTGGCGATGACCCACCGGACGATCATGACGAGCGCGCCGATGAAGACGAGCGCGCCGACGAGGCCGGCGATGATCACGTGCACCGGGTTGATCTCGCTCGCGTCGCGCTCGAGGCCGGCCGCCTTGCGTACGCCGAAGAACGACCACGCGACCGCCTTCATCGTCTGCAGGAACGAGCCCTTGCGCCTTGCGATCGGTTCGGACTGTGCCGTCATGCCTGCCTCTCGCCGCGCCCCGGCACCGACCACAGAGCGTGCCCGGCGAGTTGCCGCGCCGCGCTCACGCCTTGTCCCCCGTCGGCCTGGCCGCGGCCTGCTGCCCCCCGGGCGCTGGCGGCGTCTTGCCGCCGACCTCGAAGAAGGTGTAGGAGAGCGTGATCGTCTTCACGTCCTTCGAAAGCTTCGGGTCGATCACGAACGCGACCGGCCAGCGCCGGGACTCGCCCGGCGCGAGCGTCTGTTCGGTGAAGCAGAAGCACTCGAGCTTGTTGAAGTACGGCTCGGCCTGTTTGGGCGCGTAGCTCGGGATCGCCTGCGCGACCATGGTGCGCGGCTGCACGTTGCGAAACTCGTACATCACCGTCACGAGCTGGCCGGGATGGACGTCGATCGAACGCTGCTCCGGCTTGAACTCCCACGGCCCGCGCGCGTTGGCATCGAACTCGACGCTGATCGTGCGGCTCGCATCGACCTGCGTGTTGGCCGCCGGCGCGTCGTTCGCCCACTGCGCGACGCGGCGCTCCGAGATCGACAGCACATTGATGCCGAGCGAGTCGCAGATCGCGCGATAGACCGGCACCAGCGCGTAGCCAAAGCCGAACATCGCCACCGCGATGACAGCGAGCTTGCCGAGCATGCGCCGGTTGTCCCGCCGCAGCAGCGCGTCGTCCGAGGTGTCGAGAGCAGGCGTCGGCATGTCGCGCGTCAAAGGCCGAACAACACCGCCTTGGCGATGATGCCGGCGAAGAACGCGAGCGCGATCGTCGCCAGGATCACGCCCAGCCTCAGGTTGCTCTTGCGCCGGTCTTCGGGCGTCATGCGCGCCGCGGGCGATTGCCGCACGCTGTTCACGCGTCCACCTCCGCACCGCCTGCGCGATCCCCGACACCGAGCGGTCGGTGGCTCGGCCGCGTTCGCTCGCTTCGATCCCCACTGCGTGGGGCCCCTCTATCGCGGCTCACGCGACCACCTCGGTCGCCGCGGCGTTGAGCTTGGGCGGCGTCTCGAAGGTGTGGAACGGCGCCGGTGACGGCAGACTCCACTCGAGGCCTTCGGCGCCGTCCCACGGTTTTTGCGGCGCCTTCACGCCGCGGCCGCGCATCGCCGGAATGACGACGAAGAACACGAAGTAGACCTGCATCAGGCCGAAGCCGAACGCGCCGAGCGAGACGATCATGTTGAAGTCGGCGAACTGCAGCGGATAGTCGGCGTAGCGCCGCGGCATCCCGGCGAGGCCGAGGAAGTGCATCGGGAAGAACGCGATGTTGAAGAAGATCAGCGAGCCCCAGAAGTGGATCTTGCCGCGCGTCTCGTTGGCCATCACGCCGCACCACTTCGGGCACCAGTAGTAAAAGCCCCCGAACATCGCGAACAGCGAGCCGGCGACGAGCACGTAGTGGAAGTGGGCGACGATGTAGTAGGTGTCCTGGATCTGGATGTCGATCGGCGCGACGGCGCAGACGATGCCGGTGAAGCCGCCCATCGTGAAGACGAAGATGAAGCCGACGGCCCACAGCATCGGCGACTCGAACGTCATCGAGCCGCGCCACATCGTCGCCGTCCAGTTGAAGATCTTCACCCCGGTCGGCACCGCGATCAGCATCGTCGCGTACATGAAGAAGAGCTGGCCGGTGACCGGCATGCCGGTCGTGAACATGTGGTGCGCCCAGACGATGAACGACAGGATCGCGATCGACGCCGTCGCGTAGACCATCGAGGTGTAGCCGAAGAGCTTCTTGCGGGCGAAGGCCGGGATGATCTGGCTGATGATGCCGAACGCCGGCAGGATCATGATGTAGACCTCGGGGTGGCCGAAGAACCAGAACACGTGCTGGTACATCACCGGGTCGCCGCCGCCGGCCGGGTTGAAGAAGCTCGTCCCGAAGTGGCGGTCGGTCAGCGTCATCGTGATCGCGCCGGCGAAGACCGGCATCACGGCGATCAGCAGGTAGGCGGTGATCAGCCACGTCCACGTGAACAGCGGCATCTTCATCAGCGTCATGCCCGGCGCGCGCAGGTTGAGGATGGTGACGATGATGTTGATCGAGCCCATGATCGAGCTCGCGCCCATGATGTGCAGCGCGAAGATCGCCATGTCGAGCGACATGCCCATCTGCATCGTCAGCGGCGCATAAAGCGTCCAGCCGGCGGCCGGTGCGCCGCCGGGGACGAAGAAGGTCGCGGCGAGCATCAGGCCGGCCGGCGGCAGCAGCCAGAACGACAGGTTGTTCATGCGCGCGAACGCCATGTCGGGCGCGCCGATCTGCAGCGGGATCATCCAGTTCGCGAAGCCGACGAAGGCCGGCATGATCGCGCCGAAGACCATGATCAGGCCGTGCATCGTCGTCAGCTGGTTGAACAGCTCGGGGTTGACAAACTGCAGCCCGGGCTCGAACAGCTCGGTGCGGATCAGCATCGCAAGCAGCCCGCCGATCATCAGCATCGTCAGCGAGAACACGAGGTACATCGTGCCGATGTCCTTGTGGTTCGTCGCGTAAAGCCAGCGCCGCCAGCCGTGCGGCGCGCCGTGGTCCGCGTGATCGTGGCCGTGAAGGCCGATGTGGTCGATGACTGCGCTCATGAGTGGGCTTCCTGCTTGATTTCTTCGCTTCGGCGAACGCGGCTCTGCTAGCGCGCGGCCTGCACGTCGGCCGGCTGCACGAGTTGGCCGGTCTTGTTCGACCAGTGGTTCTTCGTGAACGTGATGACGGCCGCGATGTCGGTGTCGCTGAGCTGCTTCCACGACGGCATCGCGCCGTTGTTCTGGCCGCTCAGGACGACGTGGATCTGCTTGCTCTTGTCGGCGTCGAGCACGACCGGGTCGCCGTCGAGGGCCTTGATCGGGCCGGCGCCCTTGCCGTTGGCCTGGTGGCAGGCCGCGCAGTTGGCGTTGTAGACCTTCTCGCCGCGCGCGAGGATCTCCTCCATCGTCCAGACCTTGGACGGGTCGTCGGCCTTGGCCGCCATCTTCTTCCTCTCGCCTTCGACCCAGGCGGTGTAGTCGGCGGCGGAGACGACCTTGACGTGGATCGGCATGTAGGCGTGCTCCTTGCCGCACAGCTCGGCGCACTGGCCGTAGTAGTCGCCGATCTTCTCGGCCCGGAACCACGTGTCGCGCACGAAGCCGGGGATCGCGTCTTGCTTGATGCCGAAGGCCGGCACCATGAAGGCGTGGATGACGTCGTTGGCGGTCGTGATGATGCGGACCTTCTTGTCGACCGGAACGACGAGCGGGTAGTCGACCTTGAGCAGGTAGTTGTCGCCCTCGGGCTGGCCCGAGTTCGACATCTCGCGCTGCGCCGGGTCGATCGTCGACATGAAGCCGATGCCTTCGCCCTCGCCCTTCAGGTAGTCGTAGCCCCACTTCCACTGGCTGCCGGTCGCCTTGATCGTGAGGTCGGCGCCGCTCGTGTCCTTCATCGCGACGACGACCTTGGTCGCCGGCAGCGCGAGCATGATGACGATGAGGAAGGGAACGACCGTCCAGACGATCTCGACCGTCGTGCTCTCGTGGAAGTTGGCCGCCTTGTGGCCGCGCGACTTGCGGTGCCTGATGATCGAATAGAACATCACGCCGAAGACGCCGACGAAGATCAGCGTACACACGATCATCACGAAGTTGTGCAGCCAGATCTGGTCGGCGGCGATCACGGTGACCGGCGGATGCAGGTTGATCTGGTTGACCGCCGGCCCGCCCGGAAGGTCGTTCACGGTGCGCGCGGCCGACGCCGCCGTCGCGACCGCGGCGGCGAGTGCCGCGACGAGGCCGTGCGCGAGCCGGCGGGCTGCGGGCGGGAGATGGCGCGATCGGGTGTTCGGCATGTTCGTCATCGTCGTCATGGTGTCATCAAGACTCTCGCGGCAGCACCGGATCGCCGTAGGTTTCATCGTTCACGCCCGGTCTAGCATCGGCGCCAGGCGTCGCGTCGGCAAGCTGTCCGTCGTGGCGCGCGTCGCGCCCGGCGCGCTGCTGCCAGCGGCGCAGGGCCCAGCGCAGTTCGTCGGCGAGTTGGACGCGCAACTCGGGGCGCAGGAAGCGGCCGACCGCGATCCGCCCGCCCTGCCCCGACAGCTCGATCAGCGAGCGGTCGCCATGGCGCGGCTCGACGCGGACCCAGCCCGGGTTGAACGCGGCGCGCTCGACGCGCGTGCCGAAGGTGTTCTCGACCGTCAGGCGGTCGTCGAGCAGGTCGATGCGCTCGCTGTCGGCGGCGTGGCGCGCGTAGACGAGCAGCGCGATGCCGACGATCGCCATCTCGAGCCACGCGAACGGCATCACCATCGTCGCGCCGCGCAGCCAGAAGACGGCCGCGAGGCCGAGCGACAGCACGCACAGCGACGCGTAGAACCACATCACCTGGCGCGGCGCGAGCGAACTGTTGCGCTTGAACACCCATTGCACCGACCACGGCGCTCGGGCCGCCGCGCCATCGGGCCACGCGCCCCCCGCTTCGCGCCCGAACCGGAACTGCACCCTGTGCGTCGATGCGCGCCAAGCCGGGGAGATGATGCTGGTCAACATGCTGATGGCGTCGAAATGCGAAGATCGGCTGGCGGATAGTGCCACACGCTGCGCCCGGATCGGACAAGCCCGCACGGCGCGACATTGCTTTGGCTCCGTCCCGGCGACAGGCGGCGGATTCTATCCCGCGACACCGGCGCACTCCCGGGTGGGGGAATCACCGATGCGCCTTGCGCGGCGTCTTGAGCATCGCGCGCATGTCCTGCATCGAAACGGTCGTCGGTGCGTCGGCGCGAATCCGCGGCGGCGCCTTGAACGCGTGGCCGTAGACGACCTCGAAGCTCATCGCGATCCGGCCGTCGGCGCCCGCGAGCGACGCCAGTGCTTCGTGCAGCCGCGCCCGCCAGCGCGGCGTGCGCAGCCCGGCAAACCGTGCCGGCGACGTGTTCGCGCCGAGCTGCCTCAATTCGGCGAGCAGCGCCTGCGGGCTGTCCCACGTCAGCGTGAGCAGTTCCTGATCCATCACCGGGTC
>JBDHSE010000116.1:0-8351 GCA_039807955.1 Ideonella sp.
TCGGCCAAGTTCAAGATGGCGCAGGGCCTCGCCTACGACGGCGCGGCCACCAGCTTCCACGGCTACGAGCACCTGGTGTGCGAACACAGCCAGGTCGTCGCGCTCTACGTCGACGGCACGCCGGCGCAGCGCGCGCGGGCGGGCGACGATGTCGTCGTCGTCCTTGACCACACGCCGTTCTACGCCGAGAGTGGCGGCCAGGTCGGCGACAGCGGCGAGCTGCGCAACGCCCGTTCGCGCGTGATCGTCGAGGACACGCAGAAGATTCAGGCGAATGTTTTCGGCCACCATGGCCGCATCGTCGAGGGCGAGGTCGAGCTCGGCGACGCCTTCGTTGCGCGCGTCGACGCCGAACGCCGCGCGCGCACCGTGCGCAACCACAGCGCGACGCACCTGATGCACAAGGCGCTGCGCGAGGTGCTCGGCGCGCACGTGCAGCAGAAAGGCTCGCTCGTCACGCCCGAGCGCACGCGCTTCGACTTCGCGCACAACGCGCCGATGAGCGACGAACAGATCCGCCGCGTCGAACAACTCGTCAACGCCGAGATCGTCGCCAACACGCCGACGCAGGCGCGCGTGATGGCGATCGACGACGCGCAGAAAGCCGGCGCGATGATGCTCTTCGGCGAGAAATACGGCGACGAGGTGCGCGTGCTCGACATCGGCACCAGCCGCGAGCTGTGCGGCGGCACGCACGTCGCGCGCAGCGGCGACATCGGCTTCTTCACGATCGTCGCCGAAGGCGGCGTCGCCGCCGGCGTGCGCCGCGTCGAGGCGGTGACGGGCGACAACGCGCTCGCCTACGTGCAGGAGATGGAGGCGACGCTGGGCGGCGTCGCCGGCACGCTCAAGGTCTCGGCCGGCGACGTTGGTACGCGGGTGCACGCGCTGCTCGACCAGATCCGCCAGCTCGAGCGTGAACTCGCCGCCCTCAAGGGCCGGCTCGCGTCGTCGCAGGGCGATGAACTGACGGCGCGCGCGGTCGATGTGAAGGGCCTGAAGGTGCTTGCCGCGACGCTGGCCGGCGCCGACGCCAAGACGCTGCGCGAGACGATGGACCAGTTGAAGAACAAGTTGAAGAGCGCGGCGATCGTGCTTGCCGCGGTCGACGGCGCGAAAGTGCAGCTCGCGGCCGGCGTGACGGCCGACGCGGTGAGCCGCATCAAGGCCGGCGATCTCGTCAACTTCGTCGCCCAGCAGGTCGGCGGCAAGGGCGGCGGCAAGGCCGACCTGGCGATGGCCGGCGGCACCGACCCGAGCCGGCTCGGTGCGGCGCTCGAATCGGTCACGGCCTGGGTCGCCGAGCGGGTGTGACGTGGCCCGACGCCGCGCGATCACCATCCGGCGCGCGAACGCCGCGGATGCCGCGGCGCTCGCCCGCATCATGGGCGATCCGGCGATCTTCGCCGGGCTGATGCAGTTGCCGTTCACGAGCGAGGAAGTCTGGAAGGCGCGGCTTGCCGATGTGTTCGCGCCGGGCAAACCCGATCTGATGCTCGTTGCCGAACGTGACGGCGAAGTCGTCGGCTCGGCCGGCGTGCATCCGGTCGGCCCGGCGCTGCGCCGCCGCCATGTGCTGACGCTCGGCATCTCGGTCGAGCGCACGGCGCAAGGCCAGGGCGTCGGCTCGGCGTTGATGGCGGCGATCTGCGACTACGCCGACCGCTGGGCCGGCGCGCTGCGCATCGAGCTGACGGTCTATACCGACAACGCGGCGGCGATCGCGCTCTATCGCAAGTTCGGTTTCGAGACCGAGGGCACCCATCGCGCGTACGCGCTGCGCGACGGCGAGTACGTCGACGCGCTGGCGATGGCGCGGCTGCATCCGAAGCCGCCGGCCTTGCCGCGGCGCTGACCGGCGCCAGCTCTATCGGCGGGCGTTTCGCGCGCCGGCACTTTGTACGGTCCAGCCGCTGGATCGGAAAGCTGAAGGGGAATGCCTTTGGAGGAGGCTGCTTCGATTGAACCTGGAAACGGCAGTTGAACGCGCTCGCCGGTGCCGTGATCGGCGTGTCAGGCAAGGCGTGACGACGCTGCGGGCTCGTGCCCGCGAGGAGGAGCAACGCTGCATGGCGCGTCGAGCGCGGTGCTGGCGAGTGCGTAGCGCAGTCACCTGAAAGGTGAATTCGAACGGAGCCTGGAACGTCTGTGTTCACGCGGCGATCGTGAGAATCCGCAGCGGTCAACTGCCGTTTCCAGGTTGAACACAGAGCCACCTGTCCTGCGCCGCATCCATGCGAACGAGATTCGTGCAAAGACTCACGGCCGCCGTGTACACTGGCGCCGTGCGACACATTCGGCAGCCATGAGAAACATCACCCTCAGTGCAGACGAGAACCTGATCGAAGCTGCCCGCCTGCGCGCCCGTGCAGACAACAGCACGCTCAACGAAGAGTTCCGGCGTTGGCTTGCCGAGTACGCCCAACCCCACGCGCGAATGCAGCGCTACGACGAGGTGATGGCGCAGCTGCGGGGCCGACTCAGGGTCGGGCGCAAGCTGACGCGGGACGAGATGAATGAGCGCTGAGCTTTTCATCGACACCAACGTCTTCGTCTACCAACTCGACGCCACCGACGCACGCAAGCACGAGCTTGCCGAGCGCATCGTTCGCGACGCCTTGGCGCACCGTAACGCCTGCATCAGTTTTCAGGTGGTGCAGGAATGTCTCAACGTCGCGCTGCGTAAGTCTGAGGTGGCGCTCAGCGTCGACGAGGCACGCAGTTACCTCGATGCGGTGCTGCTGCCGCTGGTGCAGGTGCCCGCAAGCGCGGCGCTCTACCACCGTGCGCTCGACGTCAAGCTGCGCTGGCGCCTGAGCTTCTACGATGCGCTGATCGTCGCGGCGGCACTCACCGCGGGCTGCCGGCGCCTGCTGAGCGAGGACCTGCAGCACGGTCAGCGCTTCGATAGGCTGACGGTCGTCGATCCGTTTCGCGGCTGAGGGCGTGCGCCGACGCCGCATGTTCTCGATCCGGTTCGGAACCGAAGACAAGCACGACTCGCTTCGCCTGTGCGTCGCGAGCCTTCGGCACGGCCGCCCCGGATCTTCGCCCACGCCGGCCGCGGCATGGTCTGATGCACCGGGATGGGACGAGCGGCGTGCGCGCCGGGTCGCGGTGCCGAAGCGGCTGTACCGTGAGCGATCCACCTACCGGCGGCCGATGCCCGGAGGCGGCAGTTCGTGCGGCGCAGGCTCGGCGTCGAGCCAGAGCTTGAGGTAGCGCGTGTACGAGCTCTGCGCGTCGAGCGTCGCGAGCACGAAGCCGCGGCGGCCGTCGATGAAGCCACGGCGCAAGATGTAGGAGCGCAGAAAGGCCGACACCCCGTGTGTCAGCGCCGCACCGAGGCCGCCGCGGCGGCCCTTGGCGCGCAGGTCGAGCGCGCGACCGGTCGTGTAGCGGTTCATTTTGTCGATGCCGTCGTGCAGGCTCGTGATGCTGTTATGCAGCAGCAGGCCGGGCAGCGTCGGCCACGGTGCGGCGGCACCGGCAACGATCAGGCGTTCGTGAACTTGGTCGTCGGAGAACCGCGCCTGGCCGCGGCGGAACAGCCGCACGAGGCGGTCGGGATACCAGCTTCCGGCGCGCATCCATTGGCCGCAGAAGGCCGACAGCCGATCGACCTGCAGCGCGGCGGGCTGGCCGGCGTCGTCGGCGAGCAGTTGCCGGATCGCGGCGGCAAGCTGCGCGTCGAGCCATTCGTCGGCGTCGATCGAAAGCACCCAGTCGCCGCTCGCTGCGTCGAGGGCGCGCTGCTTCTGCGGGCCGAAGCCGGGCCAGTCGGTGGTCTCGATGACGCGTGCGCCGAGGCCGCGCGCGAGCGCCTGCGTGCTGTCGGTGCTGCCGGAGTCGACGACGATGATTTCGTCGGCGAAGGCAACCGATGCGAGGCAGTTCGCAAGCCGCCCGACCTCGTTCTTCGTGATGACGATGACCGACAGGCGGGCTGCCATCACGGCACTTCCGCGCCTTCGAGCAGCGCGTCGATCAGCGCGCGCGCCGAGTGCGCCTCGCTCAACTGCTGCGATGCGAGCCGGGCGCGCGCCGCGAAGGCGGCGTAGTCGGCGAGCACCGTCTCGATCGCGCGTAGAAGGCTGGCCGCGTCGAGGCCGCCCGCGGCGACGCCTGTGCCGTGCGCTTCGATCAAGCGCGCCATCCAGGTTCCGGCGGTCGCGACAACCGGTGCACCGGCGCCGAGGGCGTCGAGCGTCACGCCGCTGACGCGGTCGGCGAAGTCGGCCGCGCGGTACGGCTGGACGACGATTGCACCGCGAAACAACGCCCGATATTCATCGGGCGCAAGAGGCTCGGCGCGCAGTTCGAGGCCCGGATAGCCTGACCGTGCGAGCCGGTCGAGCAACGCCGCGACCTCAGCGTCGCGCGCATGCTGCGCTTCGGCCGAGGTCTGGATCGTGATCGGCAGCGTCATGCCGCGTGCTTTCATTTCGTCGACGAGCGCGGCGATGCGATCGAGCCCCTTGTCGATCCGCGCGCCGCCGGCGACGAGCAGGTGGCGAAACGGCTCGGCTTCGGCCGATGCTGGCGCGCCCGGCTCGACAGGGTAGGGCACGAGTGTCGAATCGAATCCGCAGCGTGCGAACAGATCGACGACCGCGGGCGTCGGCCCGAAGACGCGCAGGTTCGGCTGGCGCCGCGCGACGCGCTCCAGCAGCTTCGTCTTGTTCGCCTTCGCGCCGACCCAGTGCACGAACAGGTGCAGCTTGTGCGGCGCGATCGTGCGGCCGGCCGACGCGATCGTCGCCAGCAGGAAGTCCGTCGTCCCAGCAGTCGAGATCAGGACCCGCCCGGGCCCGCGCAGCAGCCGGCGCATGAGCGCGAGCGCCTGGATGCGGCGCCAGCGGTGGCGAAAGATCGGCCTGATCTCGCCCGGCCCGCGCCAGAACGCGGCCGACCCGGCGCCGCCCCAGATCGTGAGCCGCGCAGCGGCACCTGCATCGCTTGCCGCTGCGGCGAGCGCGCGAACGAGGCTCAGGCAGTGGCCGACATCGTCCACGAGCCGCGGCTCGACGATGTGGATCGGCGGCGCAGCCGTCATGGCCTCGCCGAACCGTCGCGCGCCGCGCACAGCGCAGCGACATGGGTCAGCAGCGCGTCCAGATGCGCGTCGACCGACGGGTCGTAGTCAAGCATCGCGCGCGGGTCGGCAATGCGCAGCGCGCCTTCGCGCCAGCGGCCGAGCGCGGCGTCGATCGCCGCCTGCAGCGAGCCTTCGGTGTCGATCCGAAACGCGATCGCCGCTGGCTCGCGGATGACTTCCATGCAGCCCATGCCGCCCTCGCCGATGAGCGGCGTGCCGCACAGCACCGACTCGACGCCGACGAGGCCGAACGGCTCGAAGCGCGACGCCATCACCGTGCAATCGACGGCGCGGTAGACGTCTTCCATGTCGGTGCGAAAGCCGAGCTCGCGCAGGTTCGGCGCAGTCACCCCGGTTGGCCTGCCGGCGACGACGAGCAGCACCGGCGCGCTGCTGTGGCCGAGCGCATCGACGATCAGATCGAGCCCCTTGCGCGCGTGGCCGGTCGATGCGAGCAGGAACACGGCGCGATCGTTCGGCAGTCCGAGGCGCTCGCGCGACGCTTGGCGCTGCGCGGCGTCGACGGGATGGAAGCGCGCCGTATCGACCGGCGGATAGAGCACCTGCACCTTGCCCGGCGCGACGCCATAGAAGCCTTGCACCTGCTGCGCCATCAATCGGGAGTGGGCGACGACGAGCGCGGCGCCGCTGAAGTGGCGCCGCTCGAGCCCGATCGCGAGCCGATCCTTCCAGTCTGCCTTGCGCCCCATCGCAGCGAGAAAGCCGGGGTGCGTGCCGCCGCTGATCGCGATGTCGGCGGCGGCCGTCTGGCTCAGCGCGACGAGCGGATACCAGCCGCATTCGCGCTTGAGGCTGCGCAAGCGCCAGTCGAACCACAGATCGCGCAGCGCGCCGCCGAGGCCGAAGGTGGCGATCTCGACCGCATCGACCCAGCCGAACTCGGGCAGCTTGCGATCGAACCGGTGGGCGACGACGGTCGGGCGCACGCCGCGCGCATGCAGCGCATCGACGAGCGTGAGCAGATAGCGCTCGATGCCGCCCGAGTGCCGCAGGCCGTGATTGGAGAAGACGAGTTCGGCGCCCATGGGGTCGCGCCGGATTATCGGCGAGCCGCCTCGTCGCGATGCAGCAGGCGCTTGACGGCGAACAGCGGCGCGAGCACGGCAGGGCACAGCGCGTAAACGGCGAAGCGCAGGCGCTGCGAAAGAGGCACGTCGCGCGCGCGCAGCAGCAGGCGCGCGCGCGTGCTCCACGCTTCGGCCGCGAACAGGTCATGAACCAGCGTCTCGCGTGCGAGCTGCGCCTCGAGCGGCGCCTCGACGGCGTCGAGTTGGCCGGCCTTGTCCGCGTCGGCGAGCAGCAGCGGCAGCTCGACGAGGCTATGCCGGCTGTTCGCCTGCCAGCGCGCGATGACCTGCTGCGCGCTCAGCGCGCGGCGCCGCCGCGACAGGCCGCCGCGCCGGTAGCGCACGAGCGGCTCGGCGAGCGTCAGCGCGCCGCCGCTCGCGACGGCGCGAAACACCATTACCAGGTCCTCGGCGACGACACCGCTCGGCAGCGGGCCGAAGCGGTCGAACACGCGGCGCGTCCACGCCTGCGCGGCGCCGATCACGTGCGGCGGGTGCGCGATCAGGTCGGCCGCGCAGCGGTACGCGGCCAGATCGCTCGGCGTGATCGTCGCGTGATCGGTACCGGCGGCGTCGGTGTCGACGAGCGCGCTTGCGATCAGATCGAGCCGCTTGCCCGACGCGAGCCACGCGCCGACGACGCGCTCGCAGCGCTGCGGCAGCGAAACGTCGTCGCCGGCGGCGACGAACAGCAGCTCGCCGCTCGACATCGCGACGAGTTGGCTCAGGTGCGCGCCGATGCCGAGGTTCGCCGGATTGCGGTTGAGCACGACGCGGTGCGGTCCGCGGTAGCCGGCGACGGCGGCCTGCATCGCACTGAATGTGTCGTCGCCCGATGCATCGTCGGAGGCGATGATCTCGAGCGGCGACCAGGTCTGCGCGAGCGCGCCGGCGATCGCCTCGGCGACCGTCGCCTGCTGGTTGAACGCGATCAGCAGCAGCGTCGCGAGCGGGCGCGTGTCGTCGCCGCCGTCGGCCATGGCGCCTTCGACCATGACGTCACGGGCGCGAGCGCAGGTCGCCGAGCAGCGCGGTCTTCAAGCCGCGGCGCAGGGACTTGGCGGTCGCCGTCATCGCATAGCGGGCGTCAAGCGGCGCGACGAGGGCGGGCGCGATTCTCGCGTCGCCGCCGTGGCGCAGGCCGATGAAGTAGAGGTCGCGGCTGATGTGGTGGGTCCAGCTGTGCCAGTCGGCAAGCCAGCCGGCCAAGTTCACGCCGCGCTCGAGGTCGCGCGCGGTGAGGTTCTTGTAGTAGTCCCACTTCTCCTGCACCGTGAACGGCGAGGCGTCGGGGTTCGTTCGCGTCGTGCCGTGCTCCTTGCGGCCGGTCGTCGCGCAGCTGACGAGGACGAGGCCGCCCGGCCGCGTCATGCGCAGCATGTTGGCAAGCGTCTCGCGCCAGAACGGGTTGTGCTCGAAGCACTCGGCCGAGATCACGGTGTCGAAGTGTCCGCTCGGCAGCGCGAGCAGGTGCCCGGGGCAGGCCAGATCGACGCCCGGGCCGAGTTGCAGATCGACGCCGGTGTAGTCGCAGCCCGAGAACAGCCCGCGCACCGAGCCGTTGATGTCGAGCGAGCCGACTTCGAGCACGCGCGCGCGGTCGAAGTGGGTCGGATAGTGCTCGCGCACCGAGCCGAAGAACTCGGCCTGTTCGGGATGGGCCATGACTGCGCTGCCGGTTGCCGCCGCAGGGCGGGAGGCTCGATGGTAGCGGGCGGTGCGCGTCTACCGTGTCAACGGCTCGGACCAGCCGGGACGCCGTCCGCGCAGACGGGCTTGAGCAACCTTGAGCCGCGACATCTGCTCCGGGTACGAGAAGGTCAGGTATTTGCGCAGCCGCCAGTCGAGTGGAAGCGTCTTGGCATCAAGGCAGGCCTGCCAGCGCGCGCGATTGTCCGGCGCGTCGATCATCGCCTCCAGATAGCGCTCCTTGGCGAGCGTCGGCGCGAGCGCGGCGGCGACCTGCGCCTCGAAGCCGGCGATGCGCGCATCGAGCGTGTGCTGCTCGATCTCGGCGAGCACGCGTCGGTTCTGGCGCCGCGCCCGGGCGACGAGTTCGGCGCCGCCGGCGGCGAGCGTCGGGCGCGAACTGCCGCCGCTGCGGTAGTGGACGAGCGCTTCGGGCACCTTCAGCGCGCCGCCGGTCATGATCGCGCGCAGGCCCA
>JBDHSE010000117.1:0-8291 GCA_039807955.1 Ideonella sp.
AATCGCCATCGCCTGCTCGCCCAGCACCTGGCCGAAGCCGCAGCCGCCGTCCATCCCGACCAGCGCGCCATGATCGGCGACGATGCGAACCGACTGCCCGGCGCGCGCGATGCCGTGGCGCAGATTGTCCAGGTAGCGCGGCAGCAGGCCGATGCCGTGCGAATCATGGCCGAAGAGGTTGGCCTCGACCAGCGCATGCGCGACTTGACGCGCTTCGGTGGCGGAGCAGCCGCCCGCCTCGAGCATCGCCGCGGCCGCATCGGTGAGTGCGCCAGCGTCGACGCGAAGAGGTTCGGAAGTCGTCATGTCGCGGCATCCCTGCTGCTGTCATCGCCGCGCGCGAAGTATCGATGCATTCGGCGACGCGGCCATCGGTGAAAACGCGGCGAACGCCGCCGGCTGACGTATCGACACGACAGCCCGGGCGCCGATCGCGACGCGCACTTTGCCGATGCCTGCGCAAGCGTCGAACTTGCAACGAGGCTGGCCGCGGCTTTGACATAATTTCGATTTGCTCGCACGAAGCATCGATGGCCATCTACAGCATGACCGGTTACGCGAGCGCGGGCGCGGCGGCGCAGGATGCGGCCGGCGCACCCGACGCGGGCGCAGACGGCCGCGTGAATGTCGAACTACGCTCGGTCAACGGCCGCTTCCTCGACCTTTCGCTGCGCCTGCCCGACGAACTGCGATCGCTCGAGCCGGCGCTGCGCGAACTGGCGACGGCGGCGTTCCGCCGCGGCAAGATCGAGCTGCGCGCGAGCACGCGCGGCGACGCCGCGGCGCAATGGCCGCAGCCGCAGGCCGAACAGTTGAACCGCCTCGCGCGGCTGCAGGACGCCGTGCGCGGCTGGCTGCCCGACGCGCAGCCGCTGTCGGTGAACGAAGCGCTGCAGTGGTGCAAGGCCGGCGCCACCGCCGAACGGCTGGACGAAGCGGCGCTCGAGGCGGCGAAGGCGGCGATCGCCGGCCTGCTCGAAGCCCGGGCGCGCGAAGGCGAGCGTCTGGCGCAGGTGCTCGCCGAACGCGTCGGGCGCCTGCGCGCGCTCGCAGCGCAAGCCGAGCCGCTCGTCCCGATCGTCGTGCGGCGCCAGCAGCAGCGCTTTCTCGAACGCTGGAACGAGGCCCTCGCGACGAGCGGCGCGGCGCAGACCATCGCACCCGAAGCGCTGCAGGACCGCGCGTTGAACGAAGCGGCGGCGTTCGCGATCCGCATCGACGTCGCCGAGGAACTGGCCCGCCTGCGCTCGCACCTCGACGAGATCGATCGCCTGCTCGCCGCCGGCGGCGAACTCGGCAAGCGGCTCGACTTCCTGGTGCAGGAACTGCTGCGCGAAGCGAACACTCTCGGCTCGAAGTCGGCCGCGATCGAGCTGACGAACATCGCGGTCGAGATGAAGGTTGCGATCGAGCAGCTTCGCGAGCAGGTGCAGAACATCGAGTGAGGTTTCATGGAAGTCCTTTGGCGGTCGCGTTTGTCCCGGTGATCGCACTGATCCGGCTCGCACGGCGCTGTCGGGCCAGGCCACTGGCGAGCCTTTGTCGAAGCGCGTGAGGTAGCGCAAGCCGCACAGCGGTCGGCGTCCGGCACGATTCGGCACGCACGCCGCGGTGCGCTAACATGCTGGTGCTAAAGCACCAATGCGAGGCTGACATGAGCCGCCTGACCATCACCCTGTCCGAGGCCCGCTACAAGGCGCTGAAGGAGGCCGCCGTGCAGCGCGACAAGACGATCGGACAACTGATCGACGAAAGCCTGGATTTCTACGGCATCAAGTCGCGCGCCGACGCGCGCGATCTGGTGCGCCGCGCCCGCGACCGCAGCAAGCTGCCCGACGATCAGGCACTGGCGGTGGCGCAGGAGCATGTGCGGGCGGTGCGGCGCAAGGCGTGATCCTTCAGGCCGTCATCGTCGACACCAACGTAGTGGTGGCCGGGCTGCTGACCGACAACGCCGCGTCCCCCGTGGCGCGCATCCTCGACGGCATGTTGGCAGCGGCGTTCCCGTTCGTCGTCTCCGAAGCCTTGCTGGCCGAATACCGAGCCGTGCTGGTGCGTCCTGCCCTGCGCAAGCTGCATCGCCTGACGATTGCTGAGATCGAGACGCTGCTCACCGACATCGCGCAGCATGCCATCGTCCTCGTGCCAGGTGTCGGGTTTGCGGCGCCGGACACCGGCGATCAACTGCTGTGGGATCTGCTCGCCGCCAAGCCGGAGTTGCTGCTCGTCACCGGCGACAAGGCACTGCAGCGCGACGCGGTGATGCGATCGCGCGTACTGTCGCCGCAGGCCTTCATAGAAGCTTGACATGACATCCGGCGAACGGCACGGATTCACTGCGCGATGAGCGATATCAAACTCTTCAGCCTGGCGTCCGGCAAAGCCATCGAGTTGCAGGGCGACGCGTCCGACCTCGAGAAGCCACTGCAGACGCTGATCGAGGCCAACCTCGAAGCGCTGCTCGGGATCCGCTTCCTGGCCACCGAGTATTCCACCGGCAAGACGCACGCCGGCCGCATCGATTCGCTGGGCCTGGACGAGAACAATTGCCCGGTGATCCTGGAGTACAAGCGCTCGGTCGGCGAAAACGTCATCAACCAGGGCTTGTTCTATCTGGATTGGCTGATGGACCATCAAGCGGAGTTCAAGCTGCTGGTGATGGACCGGTTGGGCAAGACGGCGGCCGATGCGATCGACTGGGGCGCACCGCGTCTCGTGTGCATCGCGGCGGACTTCACCAAATACGACGGCCATGCCGTGCAACAGATCAATCGCAACATCGAGCTGATCCGCCACCGCCGCTTCGGCGATGAACTTCTGCTGCTGGAGCTGGCCAACTCGACCAGTGCCAACGCCGGGCGCCTGGCGCCCGCAAGATCGGTCAAGGTGCAGAAGCCCCGGGTTGCTGAGCCTTGCCCCGCCAAACCGGGCACGCCAGGCGATCGGTCGTTCGCGGAGTGGCTGCCGCTGTTGCCGCCGCATCTGGGCGAGTTGATCGCATCGCTGGACGGTCATGTGCTTTCACTGGGCGACGATGTGCAGCGCAAGGAGCTGAAGCTGTACGTGGCCTTCAAGCGGCTCAAGAACTTCGCCACGCTGGTCCCGCAGAAGAACCGGCTGCTGCTGTACCTGCACATCGACCCCGCCCAGGTGGTGCCGCTGCCCGCGAACGGGCGGGACGTGAGCCAGCAAGGGCACTGGGGCACAGGTGACCTGGAACTGGCGCTGGCGTCGCAGGCGGATCTGGATGCTGCAAAGCCGCTGATCCTGATGGCATACGAGGGCCGGGCTACCTTTGCTGCATCAAAATCGCCGTCGACCTCCGGGAACTGACAAGCGCCTGCGCCGGAAGGCGCGGGTCACCGCCGATCGTGCCAACCGCTGCCCGCGCGCAGCGCGCAGGCGGCGCTGACAATTTGCGGATGCGCCCAACACCGCACCCGCCTCGGCCGATCGCGATTGCCCTGAGCGGCATGCTCGCGCTCGCCATCGCGATGGGCATCGGCCGCTTCGCCTTCACGCCGATCTTGCCGATGATGCTGCACGACGGGGTGACCGATCTTGCCGGCGGGAGCTGGCTCGCCACGGCGAACTATTTCGGCTACTGGCTCGGCGCGATGGCCTGCGCGGTGCAGCCGGCGCTGTGGCGGCGCCACGCGGTTGCGCCGCTGCGCCAAACCCGGGTCGTGCGCCTGGGCCTCGTCGCAACGGCGCTGCTGACGCTTTGCATGGCGCTGCCGCCGGCGTCGCTGTGGCCGCTGTGGCGCTTTCTGGCCGGCGTCGCGAGCGCGCTAGTCTTCGTCTTCGTCTCCGGCTGGTGCCTCGCCCGGCTGGCAACGCTGGGCGCGCCGGCGCTGGCCGGCGTCATCTATGTCGGCCCCGGGCTGGGGATCGCGATCAGCGGGTTCGCCGCGACGGCGATGGTCGCGGGCGGCGTGAGCGCCGCCGCCGGCTGGGCGGTCTTCGCGCTGCTCGCCGTGGCGCTTGCCACGATCGCGTGGCCGCAATTGCGTGGCGAGGTGCCTGCGCCGCCGGTTGCGGCCTGCGGCGACCCGCCGCAGCCGCACGCGACGATCGCAGCCTTCACGCTCGCCTACGGGCTGGCCGGCTTCGGCTATATCGTCACCGCCACCTTCCTGCCGGTGATCGCGCGCCAGGCGCTGCCTTCGGGGTCGGTGTGGCTCGATCTGTTCTGGCCGATCTTCGGCATCGGTGTCTCCATCGGCTCGCTGCTGACGATGCGCGTGCCGCTGCGGCTGGACCGCCGCCACCTGTTGACGGGCTGCTATGCGATGCAGGCGGCGGGCGTGATGGCGGGCGTCTGGCTGCCTTCGCTCGCCGGCTTCGCGCTCGGCAGCGTGCTGCTGGGCCTGCCGTTCACCGCGATCACTCTCTTCGCGCTGCAGGAGGCGCGCCGCCTGCGGCCGCACGACACGGCGGCGCTGATCGGCGGCCTGACCGCCGCCTACGGCTTCGGGCAGATCGCCGGCCCGCCGCTGGTGGCGTGGCTGCTGCAACGCAGCGCAAGTCCCGCCGCGGGCTTCACGCTGGCCCTGCAGATCGCCGCCGCTGCGCTGCTGGCCGGGGCCGCGCTCTACGGTGCGCTGGCGCGCGCCCACCCGCTGGCGGCGCGCGGTTCTGCCGCTGCGGGCGCGGCGCCTCCTGCGCGGCGCTCGACACCGCCGTGAGGCCCTCCGCGACGGCGGGCGCGGCTGCGCGCCGGCCTCTCGCGCTACAGTTGCGGGCGCGCGATCCGGCGCGAACTCGAATCGAATGGCAAGCGCCCACCATCGAATGAGCGGCAGTGACTACCCCGGCAACCTCTTCGTCGTCGCCGCGCCGAGCGGCACCGGCAAGTCGAGCCTCGTCAACGCGCTGCTCGAGCTCGACTCGCACATCGTCGTCTCGGTCTCGCACACGACGCGCGCGCCGCGCGGGCAGGAGCAGGACGGGCGCGAGTACCACTTCATCGACGAGGCGGCGTTTCGCGCGATGATCGCGGGCGACGGCTTCGTCGAATGGGCGCAGGTCCACGGCAACCTGTACGGCACGTCGCGCGCCGAGGTCGAGTCGCGCATCCGCGGCGGGCAGGACGTCGTCCTCGAGATCGACTGGCAGGGCGCGCTGCAGATCCGCAGGCTGTTCCCGAACGCGGTGCTCGTCTTCATCCTGCCGCCGAGCTGGGACGAACTGCGCCAGCGCCTGACGCGCCGCGGCGAGGACCCGCCGGCCGTCATCGCCAAGCGCCTCGAGAACGCGCGCGCCGAGGTCGCGCAGGCCCGGCACTTCGACTTCGTTATAATCAACGCCCTGTTCGAGACGGCGCTTTTCGACCTGAAGGCGATCGTCCACTCGCAGCGCCTCAAGTACGCTGCGCAGGCACGCAGCAAGCCCGCTGTCTTTGCCGCCCTCGACCTCGTCTGACGCGCCCTTGGGGGGCGCTCCCGGAGCACCGTTCATGGCCCGCATCACCGTCGAAGATTGCCTCGTCAAGATCCCGAACCGCTTCCAGCTCGTGCTCGCCGCGACGTATCGCGCGCGCATGCTCAGCCAGGGCCACACGCCCAAGATCGAGAGCCGCAACAAGCCCGGCGTGACGGCGCTGCGCGAGATCGCGGCCGGCGAGATCGGGCTCGAGATGCTGCGCAAGGTTCCGGTCTAACTCCCCTCGCCCGCACGAACGCGCGGCCGCCGCTGCCGCGCGCAAGAGCGCCTGCCGGTGCTTCATCCGGCGCGACGCAACATAATGCGTTCGATGAGCGAACGCACGATCTCGGTTTGGTCGGTCCTCGGCAAGGCGCTTTCGAAGTCGCCCAAGCCGCGCGCGATCGTGCGCGACGTACCGGTGCTCGGCCCCGACGAGGCGACGGCGTCGTCGTTCGCGGTGCTTGCCGCCAAGCTCGACTACCTGAATTCGGCCGACATCAAGCGCGTGCGCGAGGCCTACCGCTTCGCCGACGAAGTCCACCTCGGCCAGTTCCGCGCCAGCGGCGAGCCCTACATCACGCACCCGATCTCGGTCGCTGCGCTTTGCGCCGAGTGGAAGCTCGACGCGCAGGCGATCATGGCGGCGCTGATGCACGACGCGATGGAGGATTGCGGCATCGGCAAAGCCGAGCTGATCGAGCGCTTCGGTGCGCCGACCGCCGACCTCGTCGACGGCCTGACCAAGCTCGACCGGCTGCGCTTCTCGACGCGCGAGGAATCGCAGGCCGAATCCTTCCGCAAGATGTTGCTCGCGATGACGCGCGACGTGCGCGTCATCCTCATCAAGCTCGCCGACCGGCTGCACAACATGCGCACGATGAACGCCGTCGCGCCCGACAAGCGGATGCGCGTCGCGCGCGAGACGCTCGACATCTACGCCCCGATCGCGCACCGCCTCGGCCTGAACCAGACCTATCGCGAGCTGCAGGAGCTCTCGTTCCAGCAGCTTCGCCCGTGGCGCCACGCCGCGCTGTCGAAGGCGGTGCAGGCGGTGCGCGGCTCGCGGCGCGACCTCGTCGATCGCATCGAGCGCGAGGTCGAGCAGGCGTTCGCGAAGGCCAAGCTCAAGGTGCAGATCAGCGGGCGCGAGAAGACGCTCTACTCGATCTACCGCAAGATGCGCCAGAAGCACCTCAGCTTCGCGCAGGTCAACGACATCTTCGGCTTTCGCATCGTCGTCGCGACGCTGCCCGAGTGCTACATGGCACTCGGCGTGCTGCACCAGATCTACAAGCCGATGCCGGGCCGCTTCAAGGACTACATCGCGATCCCGAAGGCCAACGGCTACCAGTCGCTGCACACGACGCTCGTCAGCCCCCTCGGCACCGCGATCGAGTTCCAGATCCGCACCGAGCCGATGAACGCGGTCGCCGAGAAGGGCATCGCCGCGCACTGGATGTACAAGGCCAAGCGCAGCGCGCCGGCAAGCGCCGCCGAGGCGCAGCGCCTGGGCGCGCTGTGGCTGCAGTCGCTGCTCGACATCCAGGACGAGACGAACGACGCCAACGAGTTCCTCGAGCACGTGCGCATCGACCTCTTCCCGGACGCCGTCTACGTCTTCACGCCGAAGTCGCAGATCCTGTCGCTGCCGCGCGGCGCGACGCCGGTCGACTTCGCCTACGCGATCCACTCCGGCGTCGGCGACCATTGCGTCGCCGCCAAGGTCAACGGCGAGCCGGTGTCGCTCAAGACCGAGCTGCACAGCGGCGACGTCGTCGAGGTCATCACCGCGCCCGGCGCGCGGCCGAACCCGACGTGGCTTGCCTTCGTGCGCACCGGCCGCGCGCGATCGCACATCCGGCACTACCTGAAGACGATGGAGCAGGAGGAGTCGCAGCAGCTCGGCGAAAAGCTGCTCGCCGCCGCGCTGCGCGCCGAGGGCCTGCTGCTGCCGTCGGCCGACCCCGACGACGCCGAGGCCGCCGCGATCTGGCTGCAGCTCACGCGCTGGAGCGACAACCGCACGCGCGGCGAACTGCTGACCGACATCGGCCTCGGCCGCAAGATCGCCAACATCGTCGCCAAGCACCTCGCGCGACTGATGATCGAGCGCGGCATCCGCCCCGATGCCGTGATGCTCACGCTCGGCCGCTACGGCGAGGACGCCGACGCGTTGCCCCGGCAGCGCGTCGTCATCGACGGCAGCGAGGGCACGTCGGTGCAGATGGCGCCGTGCTGCCGGCCGATCCCGGGCGACGCGATCGTCGGCTACCTCGGCCGCGGCGAAGGGCTTGTCGTGCACACCGCCGACTGCGCCGTCGGCCGCCGCCTGCGCGAGCGCGACCGCGAGCACTGGATGAGCGTCGAATGGGCCGAGGAGATGACGCGCCCGTTCGAGACCGCGATCAGCCTCCTGCTGCGCAACGGCAAGGGCGTCCTCGCGCAGGTCGCATCGGCCGTCAGCGCCGCCGAGGCTGACATCATCTACATCGACATGGGCGACGAACGCGCCGGCGACACGATCGACATGCGCCTCGTGCTGAGCGTTCGCGACCGGCTGCAGCTGGCCGAGGTGATGCGCCTGCTCAAGCGCGCGCCGCCGGTGCAGCGCGTGGCGCGCGTCAAACCCTGAGCGGCTCCACGCGGCGGCGCCGCGCTCAGGCCGGCGCCGGGTAGCGCACCGCGATCACTTCGATCGTCTCGACGCCGCCCGGCGTCGCGAGCTGCACCTCATCGCCTTCGCGCGCCTTCAAGAGCGCGCGCGCGATCGGCGCGACCCAGCTCACCTCGCCGGCCAGGTTGTCGGCCTCGTCGATGCCCTTGATCGTGATCGTGCGCTCGTCGCCGCGCGCGTTGGCGTAGGT
>JBDHSE010000118.1:0-8288 GCA_039807955.1 Ideonella sp.
CAGCAGGTAAAGCGGCCGGCCCTTGACCTCGATGAACATGCGCGCGAGGTACTCGCCGATGATGCCGAGCGCGATCAGTTGCACGCCGCCGAGGAACAGCACCGTCACCATCAGCGACGGATAGCCGGCGACCGGATTACCGTAGAGCAGCGCGCTGGCGAAGATCTCGATCGCAAAGCCGAACGCGAACACGGCGGCGGTGAGGCCGACATAGCTTGCGAGCTTGAGCGGGATGCTCGAGAACGACGTGATGCCTTCGATCGCGAAGTTCCACAGCCGCCAGTAGTTCCACTTCGTCTCGCCGGCAAAGCGCGCGTCGCGCATGTAGTCGATCGTCGTCTGCCTGAAGCCGACCCAGGCGAACAGGCCCTTCATGAAGCGCGTGCGCTCGGGCAGCGCACGCAGCGCGTCGACCGCGCGCCGGGAGAGCAGCCTGAAGTCGCCGACGTCGGCCGGGATCGATTGCTCGCCGATCGATCCGATCAGGCGGTAGAACCAGCGCGCGGTCGCCTTCTTCAGCCAACTCTCGCCCTCCCGGCTCGCGCGCCGCATCATGACGACATCGGCGCCGGCCTGCCATTCGCGCAGCATGTCGGCTATCAGTTCGGGCGGGTCCTGCAGATCGGCGTCGATGACGATCACCGCGTCGCCCGCGGCGTGATCGAGCCCCGCCGTCATCGCGATTTCCTTGCCGAAGTTGCGGCTGAAGTCGAGCACGACGACGCGCGCGTCGGCTGCGGTGAAGCCGCGCAGCAGGTCGATCGACGCGTCGCTGCTGCCGTCGTTGACGTAGACGACTTCGGACGCGACCGCCAGCGCGTCGAGCGCGGCGATCAGGCGGCGATGAAACTCGCCGATCACCGCCGCCTCGTTGTAGACGGGAACGATGACCGAGAGTTCGGGCGCGCCCACTGCGTGAGTCGAAGCCATCGGAGTGGGCGGCAGGGGCGAGGCGCGCATCGTAAGCGACGGAGTGAACTTCAGGCCGGCCGTCGCTGCAGCGACTCGGCTGTGGCACCGGCGTGGTCGGGGTGGCGGGATTCGAACTCGCGACCTACTGGTCCCAAACCAGTTGCGCTACCAGGCTGCGCTACACCCCGAGGAGGGCAGATTGTAGCGATCGGGCCTCGTTCGGCGCGGCGCGCCGCGCGTCAGCGGGTGATCTGCGCCCAGGCCTTCTCGAGGCGCTTGACGCTGACGGGTTGCGGCGTGCGAAGCTCTTGCGCGAAGAGGCTCACGCGCAGTTCCTCGAGCAGCCAGCGGAACTCGGCGAGCCGCGTATCGGGCGCGCCCTTGCGTTCGGCGACGACGCGCCAGTAGCGCTGCTCGATCGGGCGCAGTTCGGCGAGACGCTGGCTGTCGCGTGCGGGGTCGGCGCGCAGCTTGTCCAGGCGCATCGCCACCGCCTTCAGGTAGCGCGGCATCTGCGCGAGCTGCGGCCAGGGCGTATCGACAACGAAGCGCTTGCCGCACAGCCGCGCGAGCTGCGCCTGCACGTCATCGATCACCTCCTTGGCCGGCCGTGCGTCGCGCAGCTTGCGCAGCGCGGCGGCGTACTCAGCGAGCACCGCGCCGGCGGCGCGCGCGACTTCGTTCGCGATCAAGGTCAGCCGCGCGCGGCCGTCGGCGATGCGTCGCTCGAAGCTTTGCGCATCGGCCGGCAGCGGATCGGCGAGGAACGCGCGGTCGAGCGCGACATCGACGATCTGGCTGCGCAGCTCCTCGATCGTGCCGAGATTCATGTACGCCGCCGCCATCGCCTGCAGGTCGGGGATGTTCTTCTCGAGATAGCGCAGCGCGTCGCGGATCTGCAGCGCGACGAGGCGGCGCAGCCCGGCGCGGTGCTTCGCCGCGGCGGCCTGCGGCTCGTCGAAGACCTCGATCTCGACGTGCGTGGCGCAGTCGATCAGCGCCGGATAGCCGACGAGCGTCCGGTTCGCGCGCGAGATCTCCATCAGCTCGGGCAGCTCGCCGAAGGTCCAAGCGGTGTAACGCGCAGCGCCCTCGACCGCTTTCGGTTCGGCGGCGGCGGTCGATCGGTCTGCTGTGTGCGGCGCACCGGAAGCGCCCTTCCCGGCTCGGGCGTTCGATCCTCGATCGCGCTCTGCACCTTGCGCGCCGCCGAAGTCCAGATCGGCGAGCGCCTGGAACGCCGAGCGCGCCTTCGCGCCCAGCTCGGCCTTCAGCGCGGCGAGGTTGCGCCCCATGCCGAGCTGGCGGCCGTGCTCGTCGACGACGCGAAAGTTCATGAACAGATGCGGCGCGAGCTGCTCCTGCTTGAAATCGTTGCGCGCGACGTCGATGCCGGTTCGCACACGGACCGAGCCGCGCAGCGCGTCGATCAGGTCGCCGTGCGCGAAGGCCGTATCGCGCGCGAAACCGGCCGCGAACTCCGGCAGCGGCACGAGGCGCGATCGCGGGCGCTGGTGCAGCGTCTTCACGATCGCGAGCACCTTGGCCTCGAGCAGCCCGGGAACGAGCCAGGCGCAACGCTCGTCGTCGATCTGGTTCAAGGCATAGATCGGCACCGTCACCGTCACGCCGTCCTTCGCGTCGCCCGGCTGGTGCAGATAGGCGACCGCGCAGTCGATGCCGCCCAGGCGCAGCAGCTTCGGAAACGCCGCCGTCGTGATGCCGGCCGCTTCGTGGCGCATCAGCTCGTCGCGGGCGAGCAGCAAGAGGCGCGGCTGGCGCTTCACCTCGGCGCGATACCAACGCTCGAGGCCGGTGCCGCTGCAGACGTCGGCCGGGATCTGCCGATCGTAGAAGGCATGGATCAGTTCGTCGTCGACGAGCACGTCCTGGCGGCGCGATTTGTGTTCCAGCTCCTGCACCTCGCGGATCAGCCTGCGGTTGGCGGCGAAGAACGGCAGCTTCGTCTCCCAGTCGCCGCCGACGAGCGCCTCGCGGATGAAGATCTCGCGCGCCGCGGGCAGGTCGACGCGGCCGTAGTTCACGCGCCGGTTGGCGTAGACGACGATGCCGTAGAGCGTCGCGCGCTCGAGCGCGATCACCTCGGCGGCCTTCTTCTCCCAGTGCGGTTCGAGCAGCTGCGTCTTCAGCAGGTGGCCGGCGATGCCGGGCAGCCACTGCGGCTCGATCGCCGCGATGCCGCGCGCGTAGAGCCTTGTCGTCTCGACGAGTTCTCCAACGACGATCCACTTGCCCGGCTTCTTCGACAGATGCACGCCCGGATGGCGCCAGAACTTGATGCCGCGCGCGCCGAGATAGCTCTCGTCGTCCTCGCTCTTGAAGCCGATGTTGCCGAGCAGCCCGGCGAGCAGCGCGACGTGGATCTGCTCGTAGGTCGCGGGCGTCGTGTTCAACCGCCAGCCGTGCTCGGCGACGACGGTGTGCAGTTGCGAATGGATGTCGCGCCATTCGCGCACGCGGCGCGGGTTGACGAAGCTGTCGCGCAGGCGCTGCTCCTGCTGGCGGTTCGAGAGTTTGTGAACGGGAGCGGCAGTGTTGGGTACCGGCGCCTTACCGTGCTGCGCTGCCCCGCCCCGCTGCACGGACGCCGGGTTCGAAGCTTCGCCGTGCCCGCGGCCTTCCTCGATCCACTTCCACAGCTTCAAGGTGCCGATGAACTCGGAGCGCTCGTCGTCGAACTTCCTGTGCTTCTCGTCGGCCGCCTGCTGCGCGTCGAGCGGACGGTCGCGCACGTCCTGGCCGCTCAGCGCGGCGGCGATGACGAGCACTTCGGCGAGCGACTCGCGGCTGCGCGCCTCGAGGATCATGCGGCCGATGCGCGGATCGAGCGGCAGGCGCGAAAGCGCCCGGCCGATCTCGGTCAGCTCGTTGCGGTCGTCGACGGCGTTCAACTCGCCAAGCAGCGCGTAGCCGTCGGCGATCGCGCGCCGCGGCGGCGGCTCGAGGAAGGGAAAGCTCTCGACCGCGCCGAGGCCGAGCGCCTTCATGTGCAGGATCACGCCGGCCAGCGACGAGCGCAGGATCTCGGGGTCGGTGAAGCGCGGCCGGCCGGCGAAGTCCGGCTCGCCGTAGAGCCGGATGCAGATGCCGTTGGCGACGCGCCCGCAGCGCCCGGCGCGCTGGTTCGCCGCCGCCTGGCTGATCGGCTCGATCTGCAACTGCTCGACCTTGTTGCGGTAGCTGTAGCGCTTGACGCGCGCCTCGCCGCTGTCGATCACGTAGCGGATGCCGGGTACGGTGAGCGACGTCTCGGCGACGTTCGTCGCGAGCACGATGCGCCTTGCGTTGCCGGTCTCGAACACGCGCTCCTGCTCGGCCTGCGACAGCCGCGCGAAGAGCGGCAGGATCTCGACCGGCCCGCCGCGCGCCTGGGCGCTTGCGAGGTGCTTGCGCAGATGGTCGGCGGCGTCGCGGATCTCGCGTTCGCCCGGCAGGAAGACGAGGATGTCGCCCGGCCCGGCCTGCAGCCACAGTTCGTCGACGGCATCGGCGATCGCGGCGTTCAGGTCGCGCTCGCTGCGCGCGGCGGAAGCGGCTTTGCCTTCGCGCGGCTTCGCATTCGCGTCGGCCGCACCGAACGGCCGCCAGCGCTGCTCGACCGGGAACATGCGGCCCGAGACCTGAATCACCGGCGCCGGTTTGCCGCCGCTTTCGAAGTGCTTCGCGAAACGCTCGGCGTCGATCGTCGCCGAGGTCACGATGAGCTTCAGGTCCGGCCGGCGCGGCAACAGAGTGTGCAGATAGCCGAGCAGGAAATCGATGTTCAGGCTGCGCTCGTGCGCCTCGTCGATGATCAGCGTGTCGTAGGCCGCGAGCAGCGGATCGCCCTGCGTCTCGGCGAGCAGGATGCCGTCGGTCATCAGCTTGATGCTGGCGCCGGGCGAGAGCCGGTCCTGGAACCGAACCTTGTAGCCGACCACTTCACCGAGCGGCGTGTCGAGCTCCTGCGCGATGCGCTTGGCGACGCTGGATGCCGCGATGCGTCGCGGCTGGGTATGGCCGATCAACCTGCCGCCGTTCGCCCTGCCGCGGCCGATCGCGAGCACGAGCTTGGGCAACTGCGTCGTCTTGCCCGACCCGGTTTCGCCGCAGACGATCACGACCTGATGCACCGCGATCGCTGCGGCGATCTCGTCGCGCCGCGCCGAGACCGGCAGCGAGTCGGGAAACGTGATCGGCCCCGGTGCGAGGGTGCAAGCAACGGGCGCGGCGGGTCGGGACATGCTGCGCGAATTATCCTTGGCGCACCGCGCGCAGCCGGCTCAGCCGCGCACTGCGAAGATGCCGCCCTCTCCGATCGAAGCCCTCTGGCGCGACGCCGCACTGCCGCCGAACGCGCTCGAGCGGCTGACGCTGCGCGGCAGCGGCCCTGTGCTGGCTTCGTCGTTCGCGGTCGGACTCGCGGCGCAGACGTCGATCGCGCTCGCCGCGCTCGCCGCGACCGAGGTCGGGCGGCAACGGTTCGGCGCCGCGCAGCGCGTCGCGGTCGATCTGCGCGACGCGGCGATCGAGTGCACCGCGCGCTACACGATCGACGGCGTCGCACCGGACCCCTGGGACAAGCTCGCCGGGCTCTATCCCTGCCGCTCGGGCTGGCTGCGCGTGCACACGAATTTCGCCCATCACCGCGACGCGCTGCTGCGCGTCCTCGGTCTGACCGAGGGCGCGGCGACCGAACGCGCCGCCGTCGCGCAGGCGCTCGCGGATCGCGACGCGATCGAGTTCGAGGATCTCGCGAATGCCGAGGGCTGCGTCGTCGCCGCGCTGCGCAGCTTCGGCGAATGGGACGCGCATCCGCAGGCCGCGTTCGTCGCGGCGCGACCGCTGGTCGCGATAGCGCGCATCGGCGACGCACCGCCGTTACCGTGGCCCGAGACGCGCGCACCCGATGCACCGCTAACCGGCCTGCGTGTGCTCGACATGACGCGCATCCTCGCCGGCCCGTTCGGCACGCGGCTGCTCGCGATCTACGGCGCCGACGTGCTGCTCGTCAATGCGCCGCATCTTCCGAACATCGACGCCATCGCCGACCTGAGCCGCGGCAAGCGCTCCGCGCTCGCGGATCTGCGCAGCGGAGCGGGCCGCGACGCGTTGCATGCGCTGCTGCGCGACGCACACGTCTTCGTCCAGGGCTACCGGCCGGGCGCGATCGACGCGCTCGGCTTCGGATCGGGTGCGGTCGCCGCACTGCGCCCGGGCATCGTCGTCGCGTCGCTCTCGGCCTACGGCGAGACCGGCCCCTGGGGCGGCCGGCGCGGCTTCGATTCGCTGGTCCAGACCGCGACAGGTTTCAACCATGCCGAGGCGTTGGCCGCCGGCAGCGACAAGCCGCGCGCGCTGCCGCTGCAGATCCTCGACATGGCAAGCGGCGCGCTGCTCGCGTTCGGCGTCCAGGCGGCGCTGCTTCGGCAGCGCGAGCAAGGAGGAAGCTGGCAGGTGCGCGTCTCGCTCGCGCGTACCGGCCATTGGTTGCGCGGTCTCGGGCGGTTGGACGACGGCTTTCGCGTCGCGTCCGACGACGGCGCGGACTTGATGGAAACATCGGCTTCAGGCTTCGGCACGCTCGGGTCGGTGCGTCACGCGGCGCGCTTCAGCCCCGCCTGCACGCATGCGCTGCAACCCTCGATGCCGCCAGGCAGTCATCCGCTGGCCTGGCCCGCGCCAGCCTGAACAGCAAAGCCGCACGCAAGAGTCGCGGCCGCGAGGCCTGCGCCGGATGCATCGCGTGCCGATCTCCGCACGCGTCTGCGCCAACCGGTACCCCGAGGTCGCGTCACGCAACCAGAAGTCTCGCGGCAAGACCTTCGAGCTAACGATTGCTGACGCGTCGATCGCGGCAGGCAGGCTCAGTCTGTTCGGGCGCAGGGGCAGTCACCGACAGTACCCGCATCTCGGGCATCGTGGACTGCCCTCGCGATCGCGATTACGGCGGCGCCACCTGCGCCGCCTGCGTGGCATGCGCCGCAGCTAGAATGTGTACTTCCAACTCATGGAGTACACACAATGCGGACGAACATCGAGATCGACGACAAGCTGATGAAGGACACGCTGCGCGCGACCGGTCTGAAGACCAAACGCGAGGCCGTCGAGCTCGGGCTGCGCACCGTGTTGCGCCTGCGCCAGCAGGAAGCCGTGCGCCGCCTGCGCGGTAAGCTTGCCTGGCAAGGCGATCTCGCCGCGATGCGGACCGACCGGTGATTCTTGTCGATTCGAGCGTCTGGATCGACTACTTCCGCGGCAAGGCGAGCGCCGAGACGGACCGGCTCGATTCGCTGCTTGGCACCGAGCCGCTGGCAATCGGCGACCTGATCCTGACCGAAGTGCTGCAAGGCTTCGACACCGATCGCGACTTTCGACAGGCCGAGAAACTCCTCAGGTCGATGACGGTCGTCGTTCTCGGCGGCGAAGATCTCGCCGTTCAAGCGGCCAGCAACTACCGCCGGCTGCGGACCAAGGGCGTGACGGTGCTCAAGACCATCGACACGATCATCGCAACGCGCTGCATCGAAAGCGGATACACGCTCTTGCACAGCGACCGCGACTTCGACCCTTTCGTGACGCACCTGGGGCTACGCTGCGTACTCCCGCTCGCCTGAATCTCGACTCCGGAACCGGGTCGCGAGGAAGTGCCACCACCCGACCGCGCTCCCGCACCCCGTCGCATGCGCGCCGCCCGCGAGCGGCACGGGGTCTCTCGCATCTCGACGGTTCAGCGCGGTCGGCGCCGCGCCGCTACGCTCGAGCCCGCGAAGCCGGCCAGCATCAAGACCAGGGTTCGCGGCTCCGGCACCGGCGCCGTACCCGCGACAAGGTTGTCGATCGACGTGTTACCGCTGCTCAGCCAGAGAACGTGGAGCGGCTGATTCCGCCGGAAGACACCAGCCGGTGGCGACCGATACGGCACAATTCGGCCACGCGCTGCACCCGACGTAGATGAGCCTCGTCTTCCCGCACACCTTCGTCCCCTGGTTCAGGTCGGTCGCGCCCTACATCCACGCCTATCGCGGCAAGACCTTCGTCGTCGCGATCACCGGCGAGTTGATCGCCGCCGGCAAGTTGAAGGCGTTCGCGCAGGACATGTCGATCCTGCACGCGATGGGCATCAAGCTCGTCCTCGTGCACGGCTTTCGGCCGCAGGTGACCGAGCAGTTGCGCGCCAAGGGGCAGGTCTCGCAGTTCAGCCACGGCCGGCGCATCACCGACGCCGTCGCCCTCGACTGCGCGCAGGAGGCCGCCGGGCAACTGCGCTTCGAGATCGAGGCCGCGTTCTCGCAGGGGCTGCCGAACACGCCGATGGCGAACGCGACGGTGCGCGTCGTCTCGGGCAACTTCCTCACCGCGCGGCCGGTCGGCAT
>JBDHSE010000119.1:0-8231 GCA_039807955.1 Ideonella sp.
TTCATGCCGAGCTGCTCCATCTGGCGCAGCATCGGGCCGCCTTGCGTGTCCATGCCGCCGTACATGATGCCGTCGGGATTCTTGGCCTTGATCGACGTGAGGATCGCCATGAAGTCGGTTGCCTTGTCGTTGGTGTACTCCTCGCCGACGATCTCGATGCCCTTGGCCTGCGCCGTCTTCTTGAAGACTTCGGCAACGCCCTGGCCGTACGCGGTGCGGTCGTCGATGATCGCAACCTTCTTCAGCTTCAGGTTGTTCGCCGCGTGCAGCGCGAGGCCGGCGCCGAGCGCGTTGTCGTTGGCGATGATGCGAAACACGTTCTTGAAGCCCTGCTGCGTCAGCTTCGGGTTCGTCGCCGCGCCGGTGACCATCGGCATGCCGCAGTCGTTGTAGACCTTGGACGCCGGGATCGTCGTGCCCGAGTTCAGGTGGCCGACGACGCCGTTGACCTTGGCGTCGCACAGCTTGGTCGCGACCGCCGTGCCCTGCTTCGGGTCGGCGGCGTCGTCCTCGGCCATCAGCTCGAGCTTGACCTTCTTGCCGTCGATCATCACGCCCTTGGCGTTGAGATCATCGACCGCCATGCGGGCGCCGTTCTCGTTGTCCTTGCCGTAGTGGGCCTGCGGGCCCGACATCGGCGCGACGTGACCGATCTTGACGACGACTTCCTGTGCCGAAACGGCAAACGCCGACATCGCGACGATGGCGCCCACGATCACGCTGAGCTTGACTTGCATACGCTACCTCCGAAGGGGGGATGTTGAATGAACCGGGTTTGGATGAAAGGCGCCGGGTACTGCCACCCCGGGCGCATTTTCAGCGCGCGTAACGATACCCGAAACCGGGGCCGGTTTTTGTCCGGGAATCCTCGGGGCTCCCGGCGCCGCGGCACGCCGGGAAAAGAGGCTTCAGACCGCGCGCCGGCGCGCGAGTTCCTGGCTCGCGGCCTGGGTGACGACCTCGCGCAGCGCGATGTGCAGCTTGTCGCGCAGCTCGCGCACCAGGTCGTCGGCGACGCGCGCCAGCACCGGCGCCAGCGCCTCGCGCAGCCGAAGTTCGAGCGTCAGGTTGGCGTCGCGCTGCAGGTCGCCGAGCAGGCGTTCGATCAGCTGTTCGGTATCGGGCCATGCCGCGGCAGGCGGCGCAAGGCCTTCACCGCGCAACGCGACCGCCGCCCGGCTCGGCAGCGCGGCGCCGGCGTCGCCGAGCGGCGCAAGCTCGATCACCTCGGTCAGCGTCGGCAGCCCGTGGCGCTGCGGCGGCCCGTGGCGCGTGCTCATCGACTGGCCCGGCCGGCGTGCGCCGAGGTCATGCGCGCGCCTCATGGTGGGCGAGCGCGTAGCCGCGATCGGCGTAGTGCTTCCAGCGCCGCCGCGCCGCGAGCTTCACCGCCTCGTCCTCGTCAACGATCTCGATCACGCGATCGAAACCCTCGAAGCCCGGCACCAGTTCGTCTCCCAAATTGACGAGCACCTCGTGCGCCGGCGCCTGATCGGCCTGCTCGACGAGCCAGATCGGCGTCGGATCGTTCGGCGCCGGGCTCGCCGCACCCGGGTCGAGGCGGACGTGCGGCACGAAGCTCGCCGCGTCGCTCGTCCACAGCAGCGCGTCGAGCCGGGCAAGCGTCTGGCGCGGCGCGCAGACGACGACCTTCGCGTTCTTCGCATGCGCCTTGTGCAGCAACCGGCAGGCGTAGCCGACGCGGTCGGCGACGCGCAGGTGAAACATCACTTCCGTCACGCGGCAGCCTCGTCGCGCGCGGGCGTCACGCCGCCTGGGCGAGGACGAAGTGCGTCAAGAGCCCGACCGGGCGTCCGGTTGCGCCCTTGGCCGTGCCCGAATTCCACGCCGTGCCGGCGATGTCGAGGTGCGCCCAGCGGTACTTGCCGGTGAAGCGGCGCAGGAACATCGCCGCCGTGATCGCGCCGCCGGCGCGCGGGCCGACGTTGGCCATGTCGGCAAAGTTGCTCTTCAGCGCCTCGTCGTACTCCTCGTCGAGCGGCATGCGCCAGCACGGGTCGAGCGCGTCGGCCGCGGCCTGCTGGAACTGCGCGGCCATCGCGTCGTCGGCCGTGAAGAGGCCCGAATGATGGTGGCCGAGGGCGACGACGCAGGCGCCGGTGAGCGTCGCCACATCGACGACGAGCGCCGGACCGAGCCGTTCGGCGTAGGCGAGCGCGTCGCACAGGATGAGCCGGCCTTCGGCGTCGGTGTTGAGGATCTCGATCGTCTGGCCGGACAGGCTCGTCACGACGTCGCCCGGCTTGACGGCCGTGCCGCTGGGCAGGTTCTCGCACGCCGGCACGATGCAGACGAGGTTGAGCTTCGGCTTCAGCTCGGCGATCGCGCGCAGCGTGCCGATCACGCTCGCCGCGCCGCCCATGTCGAACTTCATCTCGTCCATCTCGGCCGACGGCTTGATCGAGATGCCGCCGCTGTCGAAGGTGATGCCCTTGCCGACGAGGACGACCGGCGCGACGCCCTTGGCCGCGCCGCGGTACTTGGCGACGATGAACTTCGGCGCCTCGTTCGAACCCTGGGCGACGGCGAGGAACGCGCCCATGCCGAGCTTGGCGGCGTCCTTGCGCTCGAGCACCTCGACGTCGAGCGAATGCTCCTTGCCGAGCGTGCGCACCGTCTGCGCGAGGTCGGACGGCGTGCAATGATTGGCCGGCCGGTTCGCCAGTTCGCGCGCAAGCAGGACGCCGGACGCGATCGCCTCGCCCTGCGCGAGGCCCTTGCGCGCCGCCTTAGCCTCGGCGTCGGCAACCAGCAGTGTGAGCTTGGCGAGCGCGCCGTCCTTCGGCGCGCTCGGCTTGGTGTGGCGATAGACGTAGCGCGCGTCGCTCGCGGCGAGCACCGCCGCTTCGGCGTGCGCCGCCGCGAGGCCGAACGACGCGGCGACCGCGACGTGGCGCGCCCCCATCTCCTTCAACACGCCGAACGCGGCGCCAAGCGCCTTCTTGAACGCCTTGGGCGTCTCGCCGCCGGCTGCGGCGACGACCAGCCGCGGCGCCGCGACGCCCTGCGCCCGGTGCAGCAAGAGCGTACGACCGGCCTTGAAGGCGAAGTCGCCGCCCGCGACCGCGTCGCGCACGAGCGCGGCGATCCTTGCGTCGGCCAGGGTGTCGGCCGAGTCGCCGCCGGCGACGACGATCAGCGCGTCGCAGGCCGTCGCGGCGATGGCGTCGGCGGCGGCTTTCTGGAGTCGAAAGTCCATAATCAACAGGCGTTGTTCTTGATTCATCGATGTTATTCGATTCGACCCTCAGGCGAGACCTGGCGCGCGCGTTCGGTGCGACGCTTGTCGTGATTGTCACGATCGTCGTCACGATGACGCTGATGCGCACCCTCGCCCAGGCGGCCGGCGGCGTCGTCGGGCCGCAGGACGTGCTGATGCTGCTCGGCTTCACGGCCCTCGGCTACATGCCGATCATCCTTGCCCTTTCGCTGTTCGTCGCCGTCGTCGCGACGCTCACCCGCATGTATCGCGACAGCGAGATGGTGATCTGGTTCGCCAGCGGCCTGAGCCTGTGGCGCTTCCTGCGGCCGGTCGCGCAGATGAGCTGGCCGGTCGTGCTCGTCGTCCTGCTGCTCGTGCTGTTCGTCTGGCCGTGGGTCAACCAGCGCGCGGCCGAGCTGAAGTACCGCTACGAGACGCGCTCGGACCTGTCGCGCGTCGCCGCCGGCCAGTTCCAGAGTTCGGCCGACGGCCGGCGCGTCTTCTTCATCGATCGCGATTCGGAAGACCTGCGCATCGGCCGCAACGTCTTCGTGCTGACCGACAACGACGACACCGAGGCCGTGACGTCGGCGCGCGAAGGCCGCGTCGAGTTCGAGGGCGACCGCCGCTTCGTGCTGCTCGAGGGCGGCCAGCGCAACGAGGACAACGCGCGCAGCGGCGAGAAGACGCTGGCGCGCTTCGCGAGCTACCGCGCCGTCATCGGCGACAAGATCCGAAGCAGCATCGACAAACTGCCGCCGACGGCGCGCTCGACGCGCAACCTGCTGCGCGACGCGACGCTGCCGAACCAGGGCGAGTTCGCATGGCGCATCGGCCTCGTCATCGGCGCGGTGAACCTCGTCTTGCTTGCGGTCGGCATCGCGGCGACGAACCCGCGCCGGCCAGGCAGCTGGAACCTGGTGCTGGCGCTGCTGATGTTCGTCGTCTACTTCAACCTGATCAATCTGTCGCAGGCCTGGATCGCGCGCGGCGAGATCGGCATGATCGGCGCGCTCGCGGCGGTGCACGCCAGCAACTTCGCGATCGCGCTGGCCCTGCTGTGGTGGCGCGAGCACGCGCAGACGCGCAGCCTCTTCGCGCCTCGCCGGCGTCGCACCGCATGAGGACGGTGCGGCGGCTGCTGTACGCCGAGATCGTGAAGGCCGTCGTCTTCGTCGCGATCGGCTTCCTGTCGCTGTTCTTCTTCTTCGACTTCATCTCGGAGCTGGCGAAGGCGAACGAGGCCGGCTACACGGCGCTGCTCGGCGCGCTCTACAGCCTGCTGCAGTTGCCGGGCCACCTCTACGAGCTGGCGCCGATCGCGATCCTGATCGGCGCGATCTACGCGCTGGCGAGCCTCGCCCAGTCATCCGAGTTCACGATCCTGCGCACGAGCGGGCTCGGCCCCGGCCGGGCGCTGGCAGCACTTGCCGGGCTCGGCGTCGCGCTGACACTCTTCACCTTCGTCCTCGGCGACTATGTCGCGCCCGTCAGCGAGCGCCAGGCGGCGGCGTTGAAGGCGGTGTTTCGCGGCGGCTTCAAGCTCGACCGCTCAGGCGCCTGGCTCAAGGACCGGCGCGAGACGGAAGACGGCATGCACAGCGTCTCGGTCAACGTGCGCAGCGCGAGCGCGAACGGCGAACTCGAAGGCGTGCGCATCTTCGAGTTCGACGCCGCAGGCGGCCTCGTCTCGCGCATCGAGGCGCCGGTCGGCCGCGTCGGCAAGGACGGCGCCTGGCATCTCGAGCAGGCGACCGTCACCGACTGGGCGGCGCGCGCCGCCGACGGCCTGCCCGAGGTGACCGACGCGAAGCACGCGAGCCTCGTCTGGCCGAGCACGCTCAGCGCGAGCGTCGTCGCGGCGGCGGTGATGCCGCTATCGACGATGTCGACGCTCGACCTGTTTCGCTACATCCGCCATCTCGACGAGAACGGCCAGGCCTCGCAGCGCCACGAACTGCAGTTCTGGAAGCGCGCGCTCTACCCGTTCGCCTGCCTCGTGATGCTCTCGCTCGCGCTGCCGTTCGCCTACATGCACGCGCGCGCCGGCGGCGTCAGCCTGAAGGTGTTCGGCGGCATCATGCTCGGCATCAGCTTCGTGCTCGTCAACAATGTCGCGAGCCACATCGGGCTGCTCGCCGACTGGACGCCGTGGCTCGTCGCCTCGGTGCCGAGCGCGCTGTACCTGCTGCTCGCGCTGGCCGCCTTCAGCTGGCTCGTGCGCTACCGTTGACTTCCGCATCGACATGACGCAAGGCCTGCTCCTCCTCGCCCACGGAGCGCGCGATGCGCGCTGGGCGCAGCCGTTCGAGGCGATCGTGCGCCGCATTCGCGCGCAGCGGCCGGACGCCGCCGTCGAGCTTGCCTTCCTCGACTTCATCGCGCCCGACCTGCCGACCGCGGGCGACCGTCTCGCCGCGGCCGGCTGCACGTCGATCGATGTGCTGCCCCTGTTCCTCGGTGTCGGCGGCCATGTGCGCAAGGACCTGCCGCGGCTCGTCGATCAGGCCGCGGCGCGCCACCCGGCGGTGCGCTTTCGCACCGCGCCCGCGATCGGAGAGATCGACGCCGTCGCCGCGGCGATGGCCGACGCCGCGATCGCGCTGCTCGCGCAAGAGCCATGAACCTGCACCAGTTCCGCTTCGTCCAGGAGGCCGTGCGGCGCAAGCTCAACCTGACCGACACCGCGAAGGCGCTGCACACCTCGCAGCCGGGCGTCTCGAAGGCGATCCTCGAGCTCGAAGGCGAACTCGGCGTCGACATCTTCGCCCGTCACGGCAAGCGCCTGCGCCGCGTCACCGAGCCGGGCGAGGAGGTGCTCAAGGCGATCGACGCCATCCTGCGCGAGGTCGGCAACCTGAAGCGCATCGGCGACGAATACTCGAAGCAGGACACGGGCACGCTGAGGGTCGCGACGACCCACACCCAGGCGCGCTACGTGCTGCCCGAACCGATCGCCGCGCTGCGCAAGCGCTTCCCGAAGGTCAACGTCAGCCTGCACCAGGGCACGCCCGACCAGGTCGCGCGGATGGTGCAGGACGAGGCGGCGGACATCGGCCTCGCGACCGAATCGCTCGCCGACTACCCGGACCTCGTCACGCTGCCCTGCTACGAGTGGAACCACGTCCTCGTCGCGCCGGCCGGCCATCCGCTGACGAGCGTCGAGACCGTCTCGCTCGAGGACCTGGCGGCCGAGCCGCTCGTCTCGTATCACCCGAGCTTCGCCGGCCGCGGCCGCATCGACCGCGCGTTCGCGCTGCGCCAGCTCGCGCCGCAGATCGTGCTCGAAGCGATCGACTCGGACGTCATCAAGACCTACGTGCGGCTTGGCCTCGGCGTCGGCATCGTCGCCGAGATGGCGATGCGCGACGAGCCGGCCGGCGGCGAACTCGTCGCCCGGCCGGTCGGCCATCTGTTCGGCCAGAATGTCGCGCGCGTCGCGTTCAAGCGCGGCGTGTACCTGCGCAACTTCATCTATGCGTTCGCCGAGCTGATCTCGAGTCGGCTCTCGCGCACGCTCGTGCAGCGCGCGATGAGCGGCGAGCCGAGCGACGACTACGAACTCTGAAAGCCCATGCCTGCCGACTCCGCCTTCATCCATCCGCCGCCCGCTGTCGCAAGCCGCCTGCCGCGCGTCGGCACGACGATTTTCAGCGTCATGTCGGCGCTCGCGCAGCAGCACGGCGCGGTCAACCTCGGCCAGGGCTTCCCCGATTTCGACTGCGACCCGAAGCTGCCCGAGGCGGCCTTCGACGCGATGCGCCGCGGCCTGAACCAGTACCCGCCGATGGCCGGCGTGCCGCAGTTGCGCGAGGCGGTCGCGGCCAAGATCGCGATGCTGTACGGCCAGAACTACGACGCCGCGAGCGAGATCACGATCACGGCCGGCGCGACGCAGGCGATCCTGAGCGTGATCCTCGCCGTCGTCCATCCGGGCGACGAGGTGATCGTCCTCGAACCGGCCTACGACAGCTACGAGCCCAACGTCGTCCTCGCCGGCGGCGTGACGGTGCATGTGCCGCTCGACGCCGGCACGTTCCGGCCGAACTTCGACGCGATCGCCGCCGCGCTCTCGCCGCGCACGCGCGCGATCATCGTCAACACGCCGCACAACCCGAGCGCGAGCGTCTGGAGCGCGGCCGAGATGCAGCGCCTCGCCGAGCTGCTCGCGCCGACCGACGTGCTCGTCATCGCCGACGAGGTCTACGAACACATGGTCTACGACGGCGCGCGCCACGAAAGCGTCGCCCGCCACCCGGAGCTTGCGGCGCGCAGCTTCGTCGTCTCGAGCTTCGGCAAGACGTATCACGTGACGGGCTGGAAGGTCGGCTACGTCGCGGCGCCGGCGGCGCTCACGGCCGAGCTGCGCAAGGTGCACCAGTTCAACGTCTTCACCGTCAACACGCCGGTGCAGCATGCGCTCGCGCAGTACATGGCCGACCCGGCACCCTACCTCGGACTCGCCGGCTTCTACCAGCACAAGCGCGACCTGTTTCGCGCAGGTCTCGCCGCGACCCGGCTGCGCGCGCTGCCGAGCGCGGGCAGCTACTTCCAGTGCGTCGACTATGCGGCCGTCAGCGAGCTGCCGGAAGCCGCGTTCTGCGAATGGCTGACGGCCGAGATCGGCGTCGCCGCGATTCCGCTCTCGGCCTTCTACCGCGACGGCTTCGAGCAGCGCATCGCGCGGCTGTGCTTCGCGAAGAAGGACGAGACGCTCGCGCTCGCGATCGAGCGGCTGCGCAAGCTCTGATACCAAACCGCGTTCAATGGATTGGATATGCTCCCTCTCCCACTTGTGGGAGAGGGTTGGGGTGAGGGCGATGCGGGCCGCGCCCACCCGCACCCCAACCCTCTCCCGCCCAGCGGGAGAGCAACTGTGATCCCATGTCAAGCGTTTTTGGAGGGCTGAAGATGCTTGGAGGCGTCCCATGCGGTTGCGTCGCGGGCCATCGCGTTGAGGATGGTCAGCAGCTTGCGCATGCACGCGACGATGGCCACTTTGGGCAGC
>JBDHSE010000120.1:0-8214 GCA_039807955.1 Ideonella sp.
GATGGCGTCATGGCCGCGTCTCCTTCAGCGTTCGGCGAGCGCCGCCTCGATCTCGGCGCGGCGCCGCGCGGCGAGCGCCATCGAAGCTTGCTTGACCGGGCCGTAGCCGCGGATCTTCGCCGGCAGCGACGCCAGCTCGACGACCAGCGCGTGGCGCTCGGGCGTGAGCCGCGCGAGGGCGGCGTCGAGCGCGCGTTCGTAGTCGGCGATGAGGCGGCGCTCGGTGCGGCGTTCGGCGGTATAGCCGAACGGGTCGAACCAGCTTGCCCGCACCCGCCGCGTCGCGGCGAGCCCCTTCAGCACCGGCGTCAACCACGGCCCGAAGCTGATCTTTCGCGGCCGGCCGGTGATCGGATCGGGCCGCGCGAAGAGCGGTGGCGCGAGGTGGTAGTGCAGCTTCCACGGCCCGCCGTAGCGCTGTTCGAGTTCACGCCGGAAGACGCCATCGGTGTGCAGGCGCGCGACCTCGTACTCGTCCTTGATCGCGAGCAGTCTGAAGTAGCCGTCGGCGACCGCCTGTGCGAGCGCTTCGCCTGCCACGCCGCAGCGCGATTCGGCTTCGCGCACCGCCGCGACGCGGTCGGCGTAGCGCTCTCCGTAGGCGGCGTCTTGATAGTCAGTCAGCCAGGCGCGGCGCCGGGCGATCGTCTCGGCCAGCGTCGCTGCCGCCGCCTGCGGCTCGACTTCCCCAAGCGCGGCGTCGATGCGCGCCGGGTCGTGTGCCGCGAGCCGGCCGAGCAAGAAGGCGCGCCGGTTGCGATCGGGCCCGTTGCCGTTCAGCTCGATCGCGCGCTCGATCGCTGCGTGCGACAGCGGGATCGTGCCGAGCTGCCAGGCGGCGCCGAGCAGCAGCAGGTTGGCGTAGATCGCATCGCCGAGAAAGCGCTCGGCGATGCGCGTCGCGGCGAACGTGTGGACCGCGCCCGCCGCGCGTTCGATCTTGCGCCGCAGCGGCGCCCATTCGAGACGCGCGTCCGGGGCCAAGCGCTGGTTCAGCGTCGGCACGGCGTCGGCGTTGAGCACGACCTGGGCGCGACCCGGGGTCAACTTCGCAAGCTGCGCCGACTCGGCGCTGACGATCAGGTCGCCGCCGATCAGCAGCGTGGCCCGGCCTTCGCCGATGCGGCTTGCGCCGATCTGCGCCACGTCAGCGGCGAGGCGCACCTCGGTCGAGACCGCGCCGCCCTTGCGCGCGATGCCGGTGTTGTCGAGCACGCTGCAGGCGAGGCCTTCGAGGTGCGCCGCCATGCCGAGCACGGCGCCGACCGTGATCACCCCGGCACCGCCGATGCCGGTGACGACGATCTCGCCGGCCTCGCGCAGCGGCGGCAGGGCCGGCTCGGGCAGGTCGCCGGCGTTCAGCTCGAGCGCGGGCTGCGCGCGCAGCGTCGCGCCTTCGAGCGTGACGAAGCTCGGGCAAAAGCCCTTCAGGCACGACAGATCGACGTTGCACGCCGAGGCGTCGATGCGCCGCTTGGTGCCGAACGCGGTCTCGACCGGCAACAGCGCCGAGCACTGCGACTGCACGACGCAGTCGCCGCAGCCTTCGCAGACGCGCTCGTTGATGACGACGCGCGCCGCGACCGGCGGTAGCAGGCCGCGCTTGCGGCCGCGGCGCTTCTCGATCGCGCACATCTGGTCGTAGACGATCACCGTCACACCCGGCAGCGCGGCAAGCTCGGCCTGCACGCGTTCCATCGCGTCGCGGCCAAAGACCTCGACGCCGGCCGGAAGCCGGCCGCGATGGCGTTGCGGCTCCTCGGCGACGACGACGACGCGGCTGACGCCTTCGGCCAGCAGTTGCCGCACGATCTGCGCGACGCTGAGCGCCCCTTCGGCCGGCTGGCCGCCGGTCATCGCGACGATGCCGTTGTAGAGCAGGCGAAACGTCATGTGCGTTCCGGCGGCGACGGCGGCGCGCACCGCGAGCGAGCCCGAGTGGGTGTAGGTGCCGTCGCCGAGGTTCTGGAACACGTGGTCGCGCTCGACGAACGGCGCGGCGCCGATCCAGTTGCAGCCTTCGCCGCCCATCTGCACCATGAACATCGTCTTCGGATCGGGCATCCCGAGCCGAAGCGAGTGGCAGCCGATGCCCGCCATCGCGAGGCCGTCGTCGGGAACGCGGGTCGATCGCGCATGCGGGCAGCCGGCGCAGAAGTGCGGGCTGCGCGTCAGCTCCGGCGCGGCGGGATGCGCAGCGGCCGGCGCTGGGATCGGCGTGAAGCGGCCTTCGATCGGCGCGAGCGCCTCGGCCCGGCGTGCAAGCTCGGCCGGCGCGCCGCGCAGCGCGAGGCGCCGCGCGAGCGCAAGGGCGACGATGCGCGGCGTCAGCACGCCGCCCTCGGGCAGCAGTTCGGCGCCGTGCTCGTCGGTCTTGCCGACGATGCGCGGCTGGCGCGCTGCCGGCCAGCCGTAGGCCTGCTCCTTCAACTGCGGTTCGACGACGCCGCGCCGCTCCTCGACGACGAGGATCTCATCGATCCCCTCACCGAAGGCGCGCAGCGCCGCAGGCTCGAGCGGCCAGACCAGCGCGACCTTGTAGACAGCGAGGCCAAGGTTTTCGGCCGCCGCGGCGTCGATGCCGAGCAGCGCGAGCGCGTCGTGCACGTCGCCGGCCGCCTTGCCCGCGCAGACGATGCCGTAGCGTGGCCGCGCGGCGCCGAAGACGACGCGGTCGATGCGGTTCGCCTGCGCATAGGCACGCGCCGCCGGCAGGCGCTGGCCGAGCAGGCGCGCGTCCTGGTCCCAGCGGCTGTCGGGCCAGCGCATGCCGAATCCCGCGGCCGGGCGCGCGAAGCCGGCGGGGACAACGAGGGCAGGCGACGCGGCGCTGACCTGGACCGTCGCGCTCGCCTCGACGACGTCGGCCACCGTCTTCAATCCGACCCAGACGCCGGCAAAGCGCGACAGGCCATAGCCGAAGAGGCCGTAGTCGATGATCTCGGCGACGTTAGCCGGCGCGAGCACCGGGATAGCCGCCGAGATGAAGGCGTGGTCGCATTGGTTCGCGATCGACGACGAGGTCGCGCCCGGGTCGTCGCCCGAGACGGCGAGCACGCCACCAAGCGCCGAGGTGCCGGCGGCGTTGGCATGCTTGAGCGCGTCGCCGGCACGATCGACGCCGGGGTTCTTCGCATACCACAGTCCGAACACGCCGGCTACGCACGCGCCGCCGATCGCGCCGACCTGCTGGCTGCCGTGCACCATCGTCGCCGCGATCTCCTCGTTCAGCCCGGGCTCGAAGCGGATAGCCGCGGCGCGCAGCTGCGCCTCGGCCTTCCACAGCGCGAAGTCGACGCCGCCGAGCGGCGAGCCGCGGTAGCCCGAGACATAGCCTGCCGTGTTCATCCCGGCGCGCGCGTCGCGCCGGCGCTGCTCGAGCAGCAGGCGCACCAGCGCCTGCGTTCCCGACAGGAAGATCGCGCCGTCCTCGACGCCGTACTTGTCGTCGAGTGCGACCGGCCGCAGCGCTACATCTTCCCTGGCAGCCACAGCGCAAGGCCTGGAAAGATCACGATCAGCAGCACGAGCAGCATCACGCACAGGATGTACGGTAGCGCGGCGCGGGCGACGGTGCCGAGCGTCGTTCCCAGCGGCGCGACGCCGAGCATCACGAACAGCAGCAGGCCGAACGGTGGCGTCGTGAAGCCGACCTCGTAGGCAAGCAGCAGGATGAGGCCGAACCAGACCGGGTCGAAGCCGAGCGAGCGCGCGATCGGATAGAAGATCGGCAGCGTGATCAGCATCATCGACAACTGGTCCATGAACATGCCGAGGATCAGGATCACGACGACCATCACGGCGAGCATCGCGTAAGGCGTCCAGTCGAACGAGACGAACCATTCGATCATGCCGTTCGACGCGCCCGAGAACGCGAGGACCTGCGCGAAGGTCGTCGACGCGGCGATGATCAGGAAGGTCATGCCGCTGACCTTCATCGCGTCGTCGAGCGACTTCCAGACCACCGCCCACGCGAACTTGCGGTAGACCGGCAGCAGCGCCATCACGCCCAGACAGCCGAGCGCGGCCGACTCGGTCGGCGACGCGATGCCGAGGATGATCGTGCCGACGACGAGGAAGACGATGACGCCCATAGGGATCACGTTGGAGGCGATCGCGGCGAGCTTCTCGCGCAGGCTCGCGCGGCGGACCTCGTACTGCGGTGCGGCGTCGTGGTCGAGCGACGCCTGCATCGCGATCAGCACGACGTACAGGCCGGTCAGCAGCAGACCGGGAATGAAGCCGGCGATCAGCAGCGCGCCGACGTCGACCTGCGCCAGCGACCCGAGCAACACCGCGAGCGACGACGGCGGAATGATGACCGCCAGCCCGCCGGCGCCGAGCACCGGACCGTACGCCATGTGCGGCTTGTAGCCGCGGCGCAGCATCTCGGGCACCATCGACGAGCCCATCATGCCGGTGTTGGCGAGGCTCGAACCCGACAGCGACGCGAACACCGCGCCGGCCAGCACGACGAGGTATGACAGCCGCGCGCGCAGATTGCCGATGCACAGGTCGATCGCGTTGAAGACGCCGTCGCCGAGGCCGGAGCGAAAGAAGAGGCTGCCCATGATCAGGAACAGTGGCACCGGCGTCAGCGCGTAGATCGACACCGCATCGCCGAAGTTCGTCACCATCTGCGCGACGCCGATCGCGCCGCCCATGAACACATAGAGGCAGACGATGTTGGTGGCGAAGAACGCGAACGCGACCGGTACGCCGACGCCCATCAGCGTCAGCAGCACGCCGAGCATCAGCGCCAGCGCGATCGGCCAGGCCACGCTAGAAGCCTTCCATCTCGCGCGCGTCGATCGCGTAGATCGAGTCGCGGCCGAGCAGGTAGCGCAGGAACTCGAACGCCGACAGCCACAGACCGAGCGTCATCGGCGCGTAGATCAGCCAGCGCGGCATGTCGAAGGTGCGCACGTCGTAGGCGCCGTCGCGCCAGGTCGCGAGCGTCGCCGACAACGCGATCCAGCCGAGATAGGCGCAAAGAGCAAGGCACAGCAGATAGACGCCGGTTTCGGCGGTGCGGCGCAGCGCGCGCGGCAGCGAACTGCGGATGAAGTCCGCGCAGACGTGACCCTTGGCGCGCACCAGCGCCGGCATCGGCAGGAAGGCGATGTAGATCAGCAGGTACTCGGTGAGCGACACGCTCCACGAGATCGGCCGCGCGAGGTTGCGCGCCGCAACATCGGCCGCGACCAGCAAGACGATCGCCGCCAGCAACAGCTTCGTGACGACGGCCAGCGCCTGCGCGATCCGACCGCTCGCGTCGAACAGCCGATCCATCGCGTAGCGGCGTCAGCCGAACTTCTGGCGCAGCGCGGCGATGTGGGTCGGGTCGCGCTTGGTCATGCGCTCCCAGCTGCTGCGCGTGGCCTTTTCGAGATAGGCGGCGCGCGCCGCGCCGGTGAGCTCGACGACCTTCATGCCGCCGTCGATCATCTGCTGGCCCTGGGCCTGCGTGTCCTTCAGGTTGGCGGCGAAGCTGTCGCGCTCGTGCTCGATCGCGACCTCCTGCAGCAACTTGCGCGCCGCCTCTGGCAGGCTGTCCCACTTGGTCTTGTTGACCGTGATCAGTACGTCGGTCTGGAAGAAGCTTGGGTCGATCCGGAAGCGCGTGAACTTCTGCCAGCCGAAGTTCTGGTAGCCAAGGATCGTGTAGGCGTTGGCGTTGACGAGGCCGCGCTCGAGCGAGGTATAGGCCTCGCCTGGGCTTTGGACGACAACGGTCGCACCGAGGCTTTCGAGGAAGTCGCGGTACAGCGCCGCGCTGCGGATCTTGAGCTTGCCGAAGTCGACGCCGCCGTCGACCGTGCGCACCGGCTCGTCGACGGTGAAGATGTGAAAGCCAGCGCCGCCGTCGACGTGGGCGAGGACGACGGCGTTGCCCTTTTTGGCGAAGATCTCGTTGATCAGCGCAAAGCCGCCGTTGGCGCGCAGCTCCCAGGGCTTTTTCGTCGTCGCCGAGAAGACTTCGCCTTCGGGCACGAGGTTCAGGTATGGCCCGGCCGGAGAGGCAATCATGTCGATCAGGCCGTTCTTCAGCGCCTCGCCCTGCTGGGCAAACGGAATCACCTCCGGCCCGCCGCGCACCTTGATCTGGACCACGCCCTTGCCGCGCTGGTTGAGCTTGTCGGCGAAGACGAGAAAGCTCTTCGCGTAGCTGACCTGAGCCGGCGTGAAGTGCACCGCGTTGAGCGTGACCTCCTCGGCCGACGCCCGAAGCGAGAGCCCGCCCAGAGCCAGAGATGCCGTGCCGCCGAGGATGGCGCGCCGTGTCGAATCCATGCCCGATGCCTCCTGATGAACCGCCCCGCGCCGGCCCGGTGCCGGCAATCGCTACGCGGTCGGCCGGGCCCCGAGAAGGCCCGCCGCGCGCCACCCCTTCCGCTTTGACGATCGCTGATCTTTAAGATACTGTATACGATATGCAGTTGTACGAAACTCCGGGTTGACCCCAGATGCCGACACCCCGCACCGTCCACGCCGTGCGCTCGCTGCCGCGCGCCGAGAACCTGAGCGAGCGCATCTACGGCGATCTTCGGGAGCGCCTGCAACGCGGTGCGATCGGGCCCGGCGAGCGCCTCGTCGACCTCGAACTCGCCGCCGCGTACGGCACCTCGCGGATGCCGGCGCGCGAGGCGCTACTGAGGCTCGTCGCCGAGGGCTATCTGGTCGGCACGACACGCGGCTTCGCGGTGCCGACGTTGTCGCTGCAGGACATCCGCGACATCTTCGCCGTGCGCCGCCTGCTCGAACCGCAGGCCGCCGCCGATGCCGCGCGCCACATCGACGCCACCGCCGTCACCGAACTCGACGCCGCGATCGCGCAGGCGCGTGCCTCGGTCGCGAACGATGACAGCGAACTGATGATCCTCGCCAACATGGCGTTTCGCCAAGTCTGGCTCAGCCGCGTCGGCAACCCGCGCCTCGAAAGCACGATCGCGCGCTTCGTCGACCATGTGCAGACGGTGCGCCTCGCAACGCTGTGCAACCCGGCTACAAGAAGGGTCGCCGTCGACGGCCTCGAAGACCTGTACGAGGCGCTCGTCGAGCGCGATGCGCGAAAGACGCGCAGCCGCATGGCGGCCTTCCTTGCCGCCGCCGAGATGGCGTTCTTCAGCGCGCGCGAGGCCGAACTTGCCGCCGCTGTGCCGGGGGCGAAAGTGGCGCCTGCTGCACGAAGAGCCTGAGCGCATCGTGTTCGATCCGCGCCGCCCGACGCTGAAGGCCCGCCTCGCGCGCGAGTCCTGTCTGGGCGTGGCCTGGTTCGCGCTCGGCAGCGCGGCGCTCGTCGAGATCGCGCTGCAGTCGCGCCCCGATGCGATCGTCATCGACCAGCAGCACGGCTTGTGGGAGCGGCGCGAGATCGAGGCCGCGATCGGGCTCGTGCCGAGCGACGTTCCGGTCCTGGTGCGGGTTGCCGAGAACTCGGCGCTCGCCATAGCCAGCGCGCTCGACGCCGGCGCCGAAGGCGTGATCGTGCCGCTGATCGAGAGCGCCGAGGCCGCCGCGCAGGCGATCGCCTTTTGCCGCTATCCGCCGCGCGGCATTCGTTCGGCGGGCGGCGTGCGGCCGCTGCGCGACTTCGCCGCCTACGTCGAAGGCGCGGAGTCGATCGCGACGATAGTGATGATCGAAACCCGCGCCGGGCTCGCGCAGGCGGCGGCGATCGCGGCGACCGAAGGGGTGGACATGGTCTTCATCGGCGCCGGCGACCTGGCCCTCTCGCTCGGCGCCGCGCCGGCCGCGCCCGAGCATGCAGCGGCATGCGCCGCGATCCGCGACGCGAGCGCCGCCTCGGGCGTGCCATGCGGCATCTTCACCGCGTCGGCCCAGGCCGCCGTGGCGCGGCGCGCCGAAGGCTACCGGATGGTCGTCGTCGCGACCGACCTCGGCGTCCTGACACACGGATTCACGAACGCGATGGCTGACTTCGGGGCCGCGCGCAAAAGCAGCGATAGCAACTGATGCGCGCGCCTTGCGGGCCGCGCATTGCGAGAGAGCGCCGCGCGGTCAGAACGGAATGTCGTCGTCCATGTCGTCGAAGCCCGACGCCGACTTGGGCGCTGCCGCCGGCTTGCTGCCGGCCGTGGGGCGCGGCGCTGCCGACGCGCTGCGTTCGCCGCCTCCGTAGCTGCGCGATCCGCCTTCGTCGCCGCCGCCCATGCCTTCGCGGCTGCCGAGCATCTGCATGTTGTCGGCGAT
>JBDHSE010000121.1:0-8208 GCA_039807955.1 Ideonella sp.
GCCTTGCCTGCGCCGCCCTCGCTGCCGCGCTCGGCGGCTGCGGCGCGTCGCTGCTGCCCAAGCCCGCCGAGCAACCGGCGCTCTACGCGCTGAACGACGCCGCGCCGGGCACGCCCGCGGCACCCGGCGCAGCCGCGCCGCGCAACGCCGCATCGTCCAAGCCGACGCTGCTCGTCAACCCGCCGCGCGCCGCCGCCGGCTTCGACACGCGCCACATCGTCTTCCTGCGCGAGCCGCACCGCATCGAGTACTTCGCCTACAGCCAGTGGGTCGACACGCCGGCCCAGATGCTCGCCCCGCTCATCGCCCGCGCGATCGAGCGCAGCGGCGCGTTCGACGCCGTGCTGCAGGCGCCGACCGCCGCCGCCGGCCAGCTGCGGCTCGATACCGAGGTGCTCCGCCTGCAGCAGGACTTCGCGACGACGCCGAGCGAGGTGCGCTTCACGCTGCGCGCCGTGCTGCTCGACGGCCGCGCGCGCCGCGTGATCGCGGTGCGCGAGTTCGACGCCAGCGTGCCGGCGCAGTCCGACGACGCAGCGGGCGGGGTCGCCGCCGCGAACGTCGCCGTGCAGCGTGTGCTCGCAGAGCTGGCCGCGTTCGCGGCGAAGGCGGCCACGGCGCCCTGACCCGTCGCGGGCCCCGCTCGCGCGCGGGCGGCGCGCGGCGATCCCGACGCCGGGTCAGGCCCGATCCGGCGCGTCCGGCACGATGTGGTCGCCGACGTTCGCGCCGAACGCCTGCTCGCGCAGAGCCGCGAGCTGGTCGCGCACCCGCGCCGCCTGCTCGAACTCGAGGTTGCGGGCAAAGTCGAGCATCTGCTTCTCCAACTGCTTGACGCGCCGGGCAAGCTCCTTCTCGCTCAGGCCCTCGAACTGCGCCGCGTCCTGCGCCGCCTTCAGGTCGTTCTTCGCGCCGTCCGGGTTGTAGACGCCGTCGATCAGGTCGCGCACGTCCTTCACCACGCTGCGCGGGGTGATGCCGTGCTCGGCGTTGAACGCGATCTGCCTCGCGCGGCGGCGCTCGGTCTCGCCGATCGCTGCCTGCATCGAGTCGGTGACGTGGTCGGCGTACAGGATCGCCTTGCCGTTCAAGTTGCGCGCAGCGCGGCCGACGGTCTGGATCAGGCTGCGCGTCGAGCGCAGGAAGCCTTCCTTGTCGGCGTCGAGGATGGCGACGAGCGAGACCTCGGGGATGTCGAGCCCCTCGCGCAGCAGGTTGATCCCCACCAGCACGTCGAACGCGCCCAGGCGCAGGTCGCGGATGATCTCGACGCGCTCGACGGTGTCGACGTCCGAATGCAGGTAGCGCACCTTGACGCCGTTGTCGGCGAGGTAGTCGGTGAGCTGCTCGGCCATGCGCTTGGTCAGCGTCGTGATCAGCACCCGTTCGCCCGCCTTCACGCGCTCGCGGATCTCCTGCAGCACGTCGTCGACCTGGTGGCTCGCCGGTCGCACCTCGACCGCCGGGTCGACGAGGCCGGTCGGCCGCACGAGCTGCTCGACGACCTGACTGGCGTGCTCGCGCTCGTAGTCGGCCGGCGTCGCCGAGACGAAGATCGCCTGGCGCATCTTGCGCTCGAACTCCTCGAACTTGAGCGGCCGGTTGTCGAGCGCGCTCGGCAGCCGAAAGCCGTAGTCGACGAGCGTCTGCTTGCGCGAGCGGTCGCCGTTGTACATGCCGCCGAGCTGGCCGATCATGTTGTGGCTCTCGTCGAGGAACATCAGCGCGTCGGCCGGCATGTAGTCGACGAGCGTCGACGGCGGCTCGCCCGGCGCCGCCCCCGACAGGTGGCGCGTGTAGTTCTCGATGCCCTTGCAGTGGCCGACCTCCTGCAGCATCTCGAGGTCGAAGCGGGTGCGCTGCTCGAGGCGCTGCGCCTCGACCAGCTTGCCGGCGGCGACGAACTCGGCGCTGCGTTCGCGCAGCTCCTCCTTGATCGTGCCGATCGCGGCGAGCACCTGTTCGCGCGGCGTCACGTAGTGGCTCGACGGATAGACCGTGAAGCGCGGGATCTTCTGGCGGATGCGGCCGGTCAGCGGATCGAGCAGTTGCAGCGATTCGATCTCGTCGTCGAACAGTTCGATGCGGATCGCCAGCTCCGAGTGCTCGGCCGGGAAGACGTCGATCGTGTCGCCGCGGACGCGAAACGTGCCGCGCGCGAAGTCGGTCTCGTTGCGCGTGTACTGCATGCGGATCAGCTGTGCGATGACGTCGCGCTGGCCGATCTTGTCGTGCACGCGCAGCGTCATCACCATCTGGTGGTAGGCCTGCGGCTCGCCGATGCCGTAGATCGCCGAGACGCTGGCGACGATCACGACATCGCGCCGCTCGAGCAGGCTCTTCGTCGCGCTCAAACGCATCTGCTCGATGTGCTCGTTGATCGCGCTGTCCTTCTCGATGAAGAGGTCGCGCTGCGGCACGTAGGCCTCGGGCTGGTAGTAGTCGTAGTAGCTGACGAAGTATTCGACGGCATTCCTCGGGAAGAACTCGCGGAACTCCGCGTAGAGCTGTGCCGCGAGCGTCTTGTTCGGCGCGAAGACGAGCGCCGGCCGGCCGACGCGGGCGATGACGTTCGCCATCGTGAAGGTCTTGCCCGAGCCGGTGACGCCAAGCAGCGTCTGGTACGCGAGGCCGTCCTCCACACCTTCGACGAGCTGCGCGATCGCCTGCGGCTGGTCGCCGGCCGGCGGGTAGGGCTGGAAGAGCTGGAACGGCGAGCCGTCAAAGGTGACGAACTCGCCGGCGGTCGGCGCTTCGGCCTTCGTTTCGGTGAGGGCTTCGACGGCCGCATTCGGCATCGCGATCTGGGCCGGCTCGGCCATAGGGTTTCCTCGGGGTTGCGACTAAAATTGACCCGCATCAGGCGCGAGCGGGCGGGGAATCAACCCATGAGCCTAACCGAGCCGCGACTTCGTTGCCGATGCCCCGATCCGTCACCGAAAGGACTTCCATGTCTCTGTTCTCCGGCGTCGCGCTCGCGCCGCGCGACCCCATCCTCGGCCTGAACGTACAGTTCGCCGCCGACCCCAACCCGGCCAAGGTCAATCTCGGCGTCGGCGTGTACTTCGACGACAACGGCAAGCTGCCGCTGCTGCGCTGCGTGACCGAAGCCGAGGCGCAGATGCAGGCCGCACCGAAGCCGCGCGGCTATCTGCCGATCGACGGCATCGCGGCGTACGACAAGGCGGTGCAGGGCCTCGTCTTCGGCGCCGCCAGCGAAGCCGTCGCCGCCGGCCGGATCGCGACCGTGCAGGCGCTCGGCGGCACCGGCGGGCTGAAGGTCGGCGCCGACTTCCTGCGCGGCCCGAACCCGAAAGCGCGCGTGCTGATCAGCGACCCGAGCTGGGAGAACCACCGCGCGCTGTTCACGAACGCCGGCTTCGAGGTCGCGGCCTATCCGTACTACGACGCCGCCGCGCACGGCGTGAACTTCGATGCGATGCAGGGCGCGCTCGGCGCGGCCGAGCCTGGCACGATCGTCGTGCTGCACGCCTGCTGCCACAACCCGACCGGCTACGACCTGACGCCCGCGCAGTGGTCGCAAGTCGTCGAGACTGTCAAGGCGCGCCGTCTCGTCGCCTTCCTCGACATGGCCTACCAGGGCTTCGGCCAGGGCATCGCCGAGGACGGCGCGGTGATCCAGCAGTTCATCGCCGCCGGCATCGACTTCCTCGTCGCGACGAGCTTCAGCAAGAGCTTCTCGCTCTACGGCGAACGCGTCGGCGCGTTGAGCGTCGTCTGCGCGAGCAGGGACGAGGCAGCGCGCGTTCTGTCGCAACTGAAGATCGCGATCCGCACCAACTACTCGAACCCGCCGACGCACGGCGCGCAGGTCGTCGCCACCGTGCTGACGACCCCCGCTCTGCGCAAGCTGTGGGAGGACGAACTCGCGGCGATGCGGCTGCGGATTCGCGAGATGCGCGCCGCCCTCGTCGAGAAGCTTCGCGCCGCCGGGCTGGCGCGCGACATGAGCTTCGTGCTGCGCCAGCAGGGCATGTTCAGCTACTCGGGCCTTTCGGCGGCCCAGATGCAGCGTTTACGCAACGAGTTCGGCATCTACGGCGTCGATTCGGGGCGCATCTGCGTCGCGGCGCTCAACCACGCCAATCTCGACGCGGTGGCGAAGGCGATCACCGCGGTCAGCGCGCAGTAGCGCGGCTTTCGGGCTTGCGGCCCGCCTTGCACCGCAGGGCGGGAACTTGTCACCTTCGTGACAAGTTGGCGTCGCGCACGCGCATCAACCCGGTAAAGAGCGGGTTAATCCCGGTCGAAACAAGCGCTCACATGGGGCGAAATCACTAGAATGGTGCGACGCAGCAAACCTGCGTCAGATCGATCCGGCAGGCGAAACCAGGTCGGCGTCTTTGCTGCTTAGCAGCAGCGAATCGCTCCCACAAGGAACAGCAATGCTTTATCAAATCTATGAAACCCAACGCGCGCTGCTGAGCCCGTTCTCGGAGTTCGCCTACACCTCGGCCAAGCTCTACAACCACCCGTTGTCGCCGTTCTCGCACACACCGCTCGCGCCGCGCGTCTCGGCCGGATTGCGGCTGATGCACCGCCTGTCGAAGGAATACGAGAAGCCCGAGTTCAACATCCACACCGTAGGCGTCGACGGCGTCGACATCGCGGTCCAGCAGCGCGTCGCGCTCGAGAAGCCGTTCTGCCGCCTGCTGCGCTTCAAGCGCTTCACCGACGACGCGCCGATGCTGGCGGCGATGAAGGATCAGCCGAAGGTCCTCGTCGTCGCGCCGCTGTCGGGCCACCACTCGACGCTGCTGCGCGGCACGGTGCGCGCGCTGCTGCAGCACCACAAGGTCTACATCACCGACTGGACCGACGCCCGCATGATCCCGGCCGCGGCGGGCCCGTTCCACCTCGACGACTACGTCCACTACATCCAGGACTTCATCCGCCACATCGGCGAGAACGTGCATGTGATCTCGGTGTGCCAGCCGACGGTGCCGACGCTCGCCGCGGTCTCGCTGATGGCAACCCGCGGCGAGCCGGTTCCGCGCACGATGACGATGATGGGCGGCCCGATCGATGCGCGGCTGAGCCCGACGAGTGTCGACAACCTCGCGACCAACAAGGCGCACGGCTGGTTCGAGACGAACGTCATCTACCGCGTGCCGGAGAACTATCCGGGCAGCGGCCGGCCGGTCTACCCCGGCTTCCTGCAGCTCGCCGGTTTTCTGGCGATGAACCCGGACCGGCACATGAAGTCGCACTACGACTTCTTCCTCGACCTCGTGCGCGGCGACGGCGACAACGCCGACGCCCACCGCGAGTTCTACGACGAGTACAACGCCGTGCTCGACATGCCGGCCGAGTACTACCTCGACACGATCAAGACCGTGTTCCAGGACTTCGCGCTCGTCAACGGCACCTGGCGCGTCGGCGGCGAACTCGTCCGCCCGCAGGACATCTCGGACACCGCGCTGCTGACGATCGAGGGCGAACTCGACGACATCTCGGGCGCCGGCCAGACCCACGCCGCGCACGCGCTGTGCCACGGCATCGCCGAAGCCGACCACTTCCGCTACGACGCGATGGGCGCGGGCCACTACGGCATCTTCTCGGGCCGGCGCTGGCGCGAGAACGTCTACCCCGAAGTGCGCCGCTTCATCGCGGCCTACCATCAGGCGGCGCAGGCCCGGCCCGGTTCGGTCAGCGCACTGCGCCCGGGCAAGTCGCACCGCACCAAACTCGCGCAAGCGGCGCGCAGCGTGCCGGCATCGAAGCGGGCCTCGAAGTCGCGCCGATAATCGGCGCGTGAGCGCCTCCGAACTCGCCGATCGCCTCGACGACGCGCTGCCGCAGACGCAGTGCCGGCGCTGCGGCTACGCCGATTGCCGCGGCTACGCGCAGGCGATCGCGGCCGGTGAGGCGGGCATCAACCAATGCCCGCCGGGCGGTGCCGAGGGCATCGCCCGCCTCGCGCGCATCAGCGGCCAGCCGGTGCTGGCGCTCGACCCGGCGCACGGCGTCGAAGGGCCGCTGCGGCTGGCGCTGATCGACGAAGACGCCTGCATCGGCTGCACGCTGTGCATCCAGGCCTGCCCGGTCGATGCGATCCTCGGTGCGCCGAAGCGGATGCACACCGTGATCGGCGAACAGTGCACCGGCTGCGAGTTGTGCGTGCCGGCCTGCCCGGTCGATTGCATCGCGATGGTCGATGCGACGAGCCCGCGCACCGGTTGGGCGGCGTGGAGCACGGCGCAGGCCGATGCGGCGCGCGTGCGCTACGCGGCGCGCACCGCGCGGATCGAACGCGAGCAGGCGCAGGACGATGCACGTTTGGCCATAGCCGCCCGCTTCGCAATCGCCTTGGAGACCGAGCGCACTGGTGCAGCTGCTCCGGCCCTGCCGGGTGCACAGGCGCTGGTGCGGGCCGCGCTCGAGCGGGCACGCCGGGCGCGCGAGCAGTCGCAGCAATGAAGCAGGAGTCCATCGAGCCGTTCTTCGCCGCGCTGGCGGCGGCGAATCCGCACCCGGTCTCGGAGCTCGAATACAGCAGCGTGTTCGAGCTTCTCGTCGCCGTGCTGCTGTCGGCGCAGGCGACCGACGCCGGCGTCAACAAGGCGACGCGGCGGCTCTTCGTCGCTGCCCACACGCCGCAACAGATGCTCGCGCTCGGCGAGGAAGGCGTCGCCGCCTACATCCGCACGATCGGCCTGTATCGCAGCAAGGCACGCCACCTGATGCAGACCTGCCGCATCCTCGTCGAGCAGCACGCAGGCGAGGTGCCGCGCACGCGCGAGGCGCTGCAGGCGCTGCCGGGGGTGGGCCGCAAGACGGCCAACGTGATCCTCAACGTCGCGTTCGGCGAGCCGACCTGCGCCGTCGACACCCACGTCTTTCGGGTCGCGAACCGCACTGGCCTCGCGCCCGGCAAGGATCCGCTGCGGGTCGAGCAGGCGCTGCTTGCGCGCGTGCCGGCACAGTACGCGACGGACGCCCACCACTGGCTGATCCTGCTCGGCCGCTACGTGTGCCTCGCGCGCAAGCCGCAGTGCTGGCGCTGCGTCGTCGCGCGCTGGTGCGACTACGAGCCGAAGACGACCGCCTGAGGCCACCAGCACCGCGAGCAGACGCCGCGGCCGCGAGGCGCACCCCTACAATCGCCCATCCCCACGCCACCCATCCCCGCAACGCAAGATGAGCGCCGTCGAAGACCTTGCCGAACGCGTCGAACGCCTGCTGCTGCGGCACGAGGAATTGCAGCGCACGGCGAGCCTGCTCGAGCAGGAGCTGGCGAGCGTCACGCAGGAGCGCGACAGCCTGCGCTCGCGGCTGGCCGCGGCGCGCAACCGCATCGACGCGTTGCTCGCGCGGCTGCCGGCCGACGCCGCGCCCGCCGACAAGGCAGCCGACGCCGCGAACGGAGCGAACCCGTGAAGCAGATCGAAGTCACGATCATGGGCCAGAACTATGTGCTCGGCTGCCCCGAAGGCGGCGAGCGGCCGCTGCTCGCCGCGGTCAGCCGCGTCGACAGCGAGATGAGCGCGATCCGCGACGCCGGGCGCGTCAAGGCACGCGAGCGGATCGCGGTGCTCGCCGCGCTCAACCTCGCCTATGCGCTGGCCGAAGGCCCGGCGCAGGCAGGCGATGCGGCGGCAAGCGCGACGCCGGGCGACGTCGACATCGCGGCGCTCGTTGCGCGCATCGATCGTGCGCTCGGCGCCGACGGACAGTTGCTCTGAAAAGGCGCTGATCCCGAGTGCGATTTGACACGCGCAGTTCGGGTGGCACGACGTAGAATGACCTCGTCCGTTGCGCTCGCGGGAGTTTTATATTTCCTTGAACCGATGCTCTCGCCGAGCTAGGGCTTGGAAAATCGTCCGGCAGGCGTGAACGTCTCGCGTCAGATGATCCCAATGTCGGACTGACCTCGCCCCCCTGGACCCTGGGTTCAGGAATGCGGCTCCCGGTTCGCGACGGACACCTTATCGGGAATGCGCGGCGCCGCTCCCGCCCTTCTCCCGCCGCTGCAGGGCAGCCGCCTGCCGGCAAGCAACGATCGCAGACGAACATGGCGCGCCGATACTGGTTGATGAAGAGCGAGCCGTCGGAGGTCTCGATCGACGATCTGGCGCGCGCGAAGGCGCAGACGCTGCCGTGGTTCGGCGTGCGCAACTACCAGGCACGCAACTTCATGCGCGACGAGATGCAGGTCGGCGACGGCGTGCTCTTCTATCACTCGAG
>JBDHSE010000122.1:0-8202 GCA_039807955.1 Ideonella sp.
TCGGCGACGCTGGCGACGATCGTCGGCAGCAGCGCGCGCCAGAGGTAGTTCGTGACGACGACGGCATCGAACTGCCGGCCGGGCAGCGGCCAGGCGCCGGCCTCGATGTCGGCGGCGATGGGTTCGACGTTCGGCAGCGCGCGCAGCGCTTCGAGTGCCGCCGCGTCGCGATCGACCGCCGTGACCCTTGCGCCGCGCGAAGCGAACCAGCGCACATGGCGCCCCGGGCCGCAGGCGACGTCGAGCACGCTCGCGCCGCCCGGCACGAGCGTCGACCAGCGCTGCACCCAGGGCGACGCCGCGGGCGGCATCGCGTTCAGAAGCAGGCCCAGACCTGGTTCGCGATCGAGAACACGAGGTCCGGGCGCAGGTAGAGCGCGAACACGGCGGCCAGCGCGATCGCCGCGAGCGCCCACAGCACGCCGCGCAGCAGCGGCCTTCGGGTAGCCGCCATCACGCCGCCGCCAGCGCCGGCCGCGCGATCGCCGCCTCGCGCACCGGCAGGTTGACGAGCGCGGCGAAGACGCCGAGTGCGATCGCGATCCACCAGACGATGTCGTAGCTGCCGGTCGTGTCGTAGAGCTTGCCGCCGAGCCAGACGCCGAAGAAGCTGCCGATCTGATGGCTCAGGAAGACGAAGCCGCTCAACATCGAGAGGTACTTGACGCCGAAGATCTGGGCAATGATCGCGTTCGTCGGCGGCACTGTCGACAGCCACAGGAAACCGATCACCGACGCGAAGACGTAGACGCTCGCCGGCGACAGCGGCACGAGCAGGAAGGCGACGATCGCGACCGCGCGCAGCAGGTAGATCGCGGCCAGGATGTAGCGCTTGGGCATGCGTTCGCCGAGCGATCCGGCGAGGTAGGTGCCGAACACGTTGAAGAGGCCGATCAGCGCCAGCGCGTAGGCCGCGACCTCGGGGCCGAGGCCCTTGTCCTTCAGGTAGCTCGGCAGGTGCACGCCGATGAAGACGACCTGGAAGCCGCAGACGAAGTAGCCCGCCGTCAGCAGCCGAAAGCTCGGATAGGCGAACGCCTCGCGCACCGCGTGGCCGATCGTCGTCTGCGCCTGCACGTGCGCCGGCTGCGTCTTCTCGATCAGCCCGAACGCGAGCGGCACCATCGCGAGCGAGGCGCAGCCGAGGACGATCAGCGCCGTCTGCCAGCCGAGCCCGCCGATCATCAGGTTCTCGACCGGCACCATCAGGAACTGGCCGAACGACCCGGCCGCCGCCGTCACCCCCATCGCCCACGAGCGCCGCTCGGGCGCGACGTTGCGGCCGACGACGCCGAACACGATCGCATACGTCGTCCCCGCCTGCGCCATGCCGAGCAGGACGCCGGCGCTGCCGGTGAAGCCGGCGACGGTCTGCGCGAGCGCCATCAGCACGAGGCCGCCGGCGTAGAGCACGCTGCCGGCGATCAGCACGCGCCAGGCGCCGAAGCGGTCGGCGACCATGCCGGCGAACGGCCCGGCGATGCCCCACACCAGGTTCTGCACCGCGAGCGCGAAGGCGAAGTTCTCGCGCGTCCAGCCGCGCTCCATCGTGATCGGCTGCAGCCACAGCCCGAAGCCGTGGCGGATGCCCATCGACAGCGTGACGATCGCCGCGCCGCACAGCAGCACCTGCGTCATCGAAAGCGTGGCGGGGGTGGCGGAACGCATGGCCGGCAGACTCTAACGCATTGCGCCCGGCTGCAGCGCGCGCGGGGCTTCGTGTGGCGGCCGGTTGGCGATCCCGGTGCCGGCGCAGGCGGTTGCGGCTTGCCGCGTGAAATCGGTCACGCCGGCCGATGGTCCGCTGCGCGGGCACGCTGCGTAAACTCGACATGGCAGGGCCCCCTGCATCACGACCCGAGGCGCGCAGGCGCAGCACACGCACCGATGACCGAGCCCGAAGCACCGAAGCCGACCGCGGACGCGTTGGAATTCGAGATCACCGACTTCGCCGCCGCACGCGAGGCCTTGGACGAACCGCCGAGCGGTGTCGGCCGCGCAGCGACGTTCGGTCCCGGTTACTGGGAGCAAAAGCGCCGCAAGCTGTTGCCGCGAGACCGCGCGCTCGCCGGCCCGACGATCGACTGGATGCTCGGCCTGGCGCCCACGCTGCGCCCGCGTTTGCTGTGCGAGCACTATCCGCGCATCGCCAACCAGATCGCCGAGCTTTGGCCGCATCCGGAGGAAAGGGCACGCTTCCTCGACGCACTGCTGACCGACGCGCGCGGCGGGCGGCGCGGTTTCGCGCTCGGGGTGCGGCGCGAGATCGAGGCATTGCGGGCGGTGTAGCCGGCGGGACGCGGCCAGGCCGGTGCCGGCCGCGGGCGCGCCGCGTCGTTGCTGCAAGCGATCGGGCGATCGTCTCCGGCCCGTGCCCGCACGGGGTCAAGCGGGAGGCTTGCCGTCAAAGCCGCTCGATGTGGTCGCCGAGGCGCCGCATCAGCAGCGCGTGCGCCCAGTCCATGAAGGCCTGAACGCGCGCCGCGCGCCTGCGCCTCGTCGGCGTGAGCAGGTGCAGCGGCAGCGTCGCGCAGCGCCAGCGTGGCAGCACGCGCACGAGGGCGCCGCTGGCGAGGTGGTGGGCGGCGGCGAACTCGGCGACATGGATCAGGCCCACGCCGTCGAGCCCGGCGCTGAGGACGGCGCCGCTGTCGGTGGTGACGAAACGCGCGGGGACGTCGACGTCGTGCGTCTCGTCGTCGCACCGCAGGCGGATCGGCTGCAGCCGGCCGCTCGACGCCGCGAGGTAGCCGACGCGCTCGTGGCGCGCCAGTTCGGCGGGCGTCTCGGGCAGACCACGCTCGTCGATATAGCGCGGCGCCGCGCACAGCACGAAGCGCAGCGCGCCGAGCGCGCGCGCCGACAGCCGCGAGTCCGGCAGTTGGCCGCCGCGCAGCGCGCAGTCCACGCCCTCCCGGACCAGGTCGACGACGCGGTCGGTGCAGCCGAGTTCGAGCGTGATCCGCGGATGGCGCTCGAGGAAGGCGCGCACCTCGGGCACGAACACGAGACGCCCCATCACGACCGGCACGTCGACCCGCAGATGGCCCGCGGCCGCGCTCGTGTCGTTGCGCAGCTCCGCCTCGGCGGCATCGAGCTGCTGCAGGATCTCGCACGCGTGGCGGTAGTAGCGCAGGCCGTCCGCGGTGGGTGCGACCGCGCGTGTCGTGCGCTCGAGCAGCCGCGTCCCGAGCCGCGCCTCGAGTTGGCGGACCTGCTCGCTCACGCTCGCCTTGTGCAGATCGAGTTGCCGGGCGGCGCGCGTGAAGCTCAGGCACTCGACGACTTGGACGAAGGCACGCATTGCTTCGAAACGGTCCATCGGCGGCTCCTGGTTGGCGGCGCCTGATTGTCGGTGCTTGCCCGACAGTGTGTTGCCTTGCGCGGGCTATGCGCCGCCCGGCGCGGCACCTAGAGTCTGCGGCACGTCCTTTCGAATCGCACCCCCTCGGAGCCGCCATGCTCAATCGCATTCATCTCGCCGCCGGAATCCTCGCACTGCTGTGCATCGCCACGTTCTTCGGCTCGACGATCGTCGTCGAACTCTTCGGCGCGCCGCAGGCCGTTGCACGCGTGAAGTCGCTCATCGTCAATCCCGGTCTGTGGATCCTCGTTCCGGCCCTCGCCGCGACCGGCGCCAGCGGCTTCCTCCTGGCGCGGCGGCGGGCCGGCCGCCTCGTCGATGTGAAGCGAAGGCGCATGCCCTACATCGCCGCCAACGGTCTGCTCGTGCTGCTGCCGTGCGCGATCGTCCTCGACCGCTGGGCCGCCGCGGGCAGCTTCGGCGCGGCGTTCTACGCGCTGCAGGCCGTCGAGCTCGCGGCCGGAGCGATCAACCTCACGTTGATGGGCCTGAACGCGCGCGACGGCCTCGTGCTTGGCGGCCGCCTGCGCCCGCCCGCCCCTGCGCCGGTCGCCTGAACGAGCGCGCGAGGCTGCCGCCTAGAATCCGCCGCCATGGCAAGCAGCAGGCAAGGCAAGTACGAAGAAGCATCGATCCGCGTCCTCAAGGGCCTCGAGCCGGTGCGCCAGCGCCCGGGCATGTACACCCGCACCGACAGCCCGCTGCACTGCATCCAGGAGGTGATCGACAACGCCGCCGACGAGGCGCTCGCCGGCTTCGGCAGGCGGCTCGCGCTGACGCTGCACGCCGACGGCTCGGCGAGCGTCGAGGACGACGGCCGCGGCATCCCGTTCGGCCTGCACCCCGACGAGCAGGTGCCGGTGATCGAGATCGTCTACACGCAACTGCACGCCGGCGGCAAGTTCGACAAGGGCGGCCAGGGCGCGTACAGCTTCTCGGGCGGGCTGCACGGGGTCGGCGTGAGCGTGACGAACGCGCTCGCCAAGCGCCTGCAGGTGACGACGTACCGCGAGGGCCAGGTCGCGACGATCGCCTTCGCGCAGGGCGAGGTCGTCGAGAAGCTCGCGCTGCGCAAGCAGCAAGCGGGCGACCGCAGGCAGGGCACGACGGTGCGCGTCTGGCCCGAGCCGAAGTACTTCGACAGCGTCGATCTCTCGCGCGCCGACCTGACGCATCTGCTGCGCAGCAAGGCGGTGCTGATGTCGGGCGTCACCGTGACGCTCACGATCGAAAAGGCGGGCAGCGCCGCCGTCGCCGGGCCGCCCGCGGACAGCGCCGAGCCCCCGCGGGGGGCGGACGCGAAGCGGCCGGGGGCCGACATCACGCAGAGCTGGCTCTACAAGGGCGGGCTTGCCGACTACCTGGCGCAGACGCTCGCCGCCGACCCGATCGTGCCGCTCTTCGACGGCGAGCAGTACGCGACCGGAGCCGAGTCCGACGACGTCGCCGAAGGCGAGGGCGCAGCCTGGGCCGTCGCCTTCACCGAGGAAGGCGCGCCGCTGCGCGAAAGCTATGTCAACCTGATCCCGACGGTGGCCGGCGGCACGCACGAATCCGGCTTGAAGGACGGCCTGTTCGGCGCGGTGAAGAACTTCATCGAACTGCACGGCCTGCTGCCCAAGGGCGTGAAGCTGATGCCCGACGACGTGTTTTCGCGCGCGTCGTTCGTGCTCGCGGCCAAGGTGCTCGACCCGCAGTTCCAGGGCCAGATCAAGGAGCGCCTGAACAGCCGCGACGCGCTGCGGCTCGTCAGCAACTTCGTCAAACCGCCGCTCGAGCTGTGGCTGAACCAGCACGTCGAGCACGGCAGGAAGCTCGCCGAGCTCGTGATCCGCCAGGCGCAGACGCGCCAGCGCGCGGCGCAGAAGGTCGAGAAGCGAAAGGGCTCGGGCGTCGCCGTGCTGCCCGGCAAGCTGACCGACTGCGAGAGCCGCGACCTGAGCTTGAACGAACTCTTCCTCGTCGAAGGCGACTCGGCCGGCGGCAGCGCCAAGATGGGCCGCGACAAGGAGACGCAGGCGATCCTGCCGCTGCGCGGCAAGGTGCTCAACGCCTGGGAGGTCGAGCGCGACCGCATCTTCGCCAACAACGAGATCCACGACATCGCGGTCGCCGTCGGCGTCGATCCGCACGGGCCGAACGACGACGCCGACTTCAGCGGGCTGCGGTATGGCAAGGTCTGCATCCTCTCCGACGCCGACGTAGACGGCTCGCACATCCAGGTGCTGCTGCTGACGCTGTTCTATCGCCACTTCCCGCAACTCATCGCGCGCGGCCACGTGCACGTCGCGCGCCCGCCGCTCTATCGCGTCGACGCGCCGGCGCGCGGCAGGAAGCCCGCCGCCAAGCTCTATGCGCTCGACGAAGGCGAACTCGCCGCGATCCTCGACAAGCTGCGCAAGGAAGGTTGCCGCGAAGGTGCGTGGACGATCAGCCGCTTCAAGGGCCTGGGCGAGATGAGCGCCGAGCAGTTGTGGGAGACGACCTTGAACCCCGAGACGCGGCGCCTTCTGCCGGTCACTTTCGGCGCGCTCGACGCGGCGGCGACGACCGAGTCGCTGACGCGGCTGATGGGCAAGGGCGAAGCCGCGGCACGGCGCGAGCTGATGGAACTGAACGCCGACGCGGTCGAGGTGGATGTGTAGCCTCGTGGCGTTCGCGTCCCAGACGTACCGCACGCTTCATGCTCGACCCGGACACGGCGGCCACCCCGCTATGCTGACGGCATGAAACGCCTTGCCTGCATCGCCGTCGCGCTGAGCCTCAGCGCCGTCTCCGCCTTCTCCGCCGAGCTGTTGATCTTCGGCGAGGTGCACGACCAGCCGGACCAGCAGCGCCAAGTCGCGGGCGAGGTGCAGCGCCTCGCCGCCGACGGCCGGCTCGCTGCCGTCGTGCTCGAGATGGCGGAGGCGCCCCGCAGCACCGCCGGCCTGCCGCGCGACGCGACCGAGGCGCAGGTGCAGCAGACGCTGCAATGGCGCGTCTGGCCCTGGGATCGTTATGCCGCGGTCGTGATGAACGCGGTGCGCGCCGGCGTGCCGGTGCAAGGCGGCAACCTGCCGCGCGAGCAGATGCGCGCCGCGATGGCCGACGCGAGCCTCGACGCCATGCTCGCGCCGGCGGCGCGCGCGCTGCTGACCGAGGAGGTGCGCGAAGGCCACTGCGGCATGCTGCCCGAGGCGCAGGTGCCGGGCATGGTGCGCATCCAGATCGCGCGCGATCGCTCGATGGCCGCCACTGCCGCGCAGGCACTGCAAGCGGCCGGGCCGCGGCAGACGGTGCTGCTGCTCGCCGGCGCCCAGCATGCATCGCGCGACCGCGGCCTCGTGCTGCACCTGCCGGCGTCCGATCGGCCGCCGCAGGTGCACGTCGTGATGTTCGGTTCTCTCTCCGAACGGCTCGTTGCCGACGAGCGGCGCGACGCCAAGCTCACGCCGCAGGCCGATCACTGCGCGGAACTGCGGCGCAGCCGGCGCGCGTCCGCGCCCGGTTGATCGGGCGTGCGAAGCGATCCGACCGCATCGGCCGCGGCAGCGCCCAAGGCAGCGCTGAATAAGTCCCCGCGGGTCGGCGCGCTGCGAGTCGGGATGGGCCGCAAGGTGCAAAGCGCAGCGATACCCGAAGCTATCGCGAGCATTTGCAACGCTGCGGCACGCCCGAATCGCGGATGCGCCGGCCGCGAGGGACTTGTTCAGCGTTGCCCTAACGCCAGCCGCAGCGTGCGCACGAGCCCGCGGCCCGCGTGATGCCGGCCAACGCCGCGCCATCGGCCGCTGCGGCCAGCGTGCCGTCCACCGCGAAGGCGGCGGCGTGGATGGCGGGGTGGCTCTCGCTGATGCTGGTGATCGCGATCGCCGGGCGCGAGGCGACGCGCGAGCTGTCGGTGTTCCAGGTCATGCTGCTGCGCTCGTCGATCGGGCTCGTGCTGATCGCGCCGCTCGTGCGCACCGCGGGCGGCCTCGCCGCGCTGCGCACGCAGCGCCTGCGCGACCACGCGCTGCGCAACGCGGTGCACTATGCGGCGCAGTACGCGTGGTTTGCCGCGCTAGGCATGATCGCGCTTGCGCAGGTCGTGGCGATCGAGTTCACGATGCCGATCTGGACCGTGCTGCTCGCCGCCGCCTTCCTCGGCGAGCGCATCACCGCCGCCAAGACGATCGCGGTCGTGTTGGGCCTCGCGGGCGTGACGTTGATCGTTCGCCCCGGTGGCGCGGGCGGCATCGAGCCCGGCCAGTTCGTCGCGCTAGCGGCGGCGCTCGGCTTCGCGGTGTCGGTCGTGATGGTCAAGTCGCTGACGCGCAGCGACGGCGCCGTCGTCATCATCTTCTGGATGCTCGTGCTGCAGTCGATCATCGGCCTGGCGCCGGCGCTCGCCACCTGGCGCTGGCCGTCGCCCGCCGCCTGGGGCTGGGTGCTGCTGGTCGCGTTTTGCGGTACCTACTCGCACTACTGCATGGCGCGCGCGCTCGCCCACGCCGACGCCACCGTCGTCGTGCCGATGGACTTCCTGCGCGTGCCGCTCACCGCGCTCGCCGGCTGGCTGATCTACGCCGAGCGCCTGGACCTGCTCACCGTGCTCGGCGCGGCGTTGATCCTCGGCGGCAACCTGCTCAACACGCGCCGCGCGGCAGGGCGGTGACCGGGAGGCCGGATCACGCCGGCCGAGTTCGGCTGCCGGGCGAGAACGAGAACGCCAGGCTCGATGCAGGCGTTGCCGATGCGCGCCGCGACGACGGGGCAGGAAATTCGAAAGTCCGATGTTCGAACTTCATGGTGAGTTCTCGAAACGACGATCCCTACTTTGAAAAGCGGATCGCGGAACGCGAGGCATGGATCAA
>JBDHSE010000123.1:0-8198 GCA_039807955.1 Ideonella sp.
TGAAGAAGGTCTCGGTGCTCGACCCGCAGCCCGAGGTGCACATCCGCGGCGACCAGGACGCGCGCTACGAGTCGGTCGGCCGCGTCGTGTTCGCGTGCCAGCGTGCCGGGATCCTGAAGATCAGCTTCATCACCGAACCGCCCGCCAAGGGCTGACGGCGCGGCGAGAACGAGAGGGGGACACCGCATGTCGATGAACATCGGTACGCACGAAGACGAAGTGATGATCGACATCAACACCACGCCGTTGATCGACGTGATGCTGGTGCTCATCATCATGCTCATCATCACGATCCCGGTGCAGTTGCACTCGGTCAACCTCAACATGCCGGCCGGCAACCCGCCGCCGCCGACGAAGCCGCCGGTCGTCGTCACGATCGACGTCGACTTCGACGGCACCGTGCTGTGGAACGGCGAGACGCTTGCGACGCAGCAGGCGCTCGACGCCAAGCTCGCCCAGGCCGCCGCCGAGCCCGACCAGCCCGAGATCCACCTGCGCCCGAACAAGCTTGTCGCCTACAAGAACGTCGCGGCGGTGATGGCCGCGGCGCAACGCCTCGGGATCACCAAGCTCGGCATCATCGGCAACGAGCAGTTCATCAAGTAGGCCCATGATCAAGCTACTGCGCGTCATCCTCGCGTCGGCGTTCGCGCTGGCCCTCGCATTCGCAAGCACTGCGGCATCGGCGCAGGAAGCGGTGCGCCCCGCCGTCGGCACGCCGTTGCAGACAGCGCAGAAGCTGATCAAGGCCGGCAAGTACCGGGAAGCGCTGCAGAAGGTGCAGGAGGCCGACGACGCGCCAGCCAAGACCGCGAACGAGAAATACCTGATCGAGCGCATGCGCCTGGCCGCCGCATCGGGCGCTGGCGACATGGCGGCGGCCGCGAAGGCGTACGACGCCGTCAACGCGACCGGCAAGCTCGCGCCGGCCGAGAAGCTGCGCATCATCGAATCGATCGCCGGCGGCTACTACCGGGCGAAGGACTACCCCAAGGCGATCGACTGGGCGCAGCGCTACGAGAAGGAGGGCGGCAACAGCGCGCAGATGCAGACGCTGCTGCTGCAGGCGCAGTACCTCGCGGGCGACACGGCGGCCGTGACGAAGGAACTCACGGCCGGCATCCAGGCCGACGAGAAGGCCGGCCGCGCGCCGTCGGAAGACCGGCTGAAGATGCTGATGAGCGTCAGCGCCAAGCAGCCCGAGGGCGCGGCCTACATGCTCGCGCTCGACCGGCTCGTCACCTACTACCCGAAGAAGGAGTACTGGGCCGAGCTGATCGACCGCGTGCAGCGCAAGCCCGGCTTCTCGGACCGCTTCTCGCTCGACATCTACCGCCTGATGCTCGCCACCGGCGGCATGCGCACCGCGAACGACTACATGGAGATGACGCAGCTCGCGCTGCAGGCCGGCTACACCGAAGAGGCGAGGAACGCGATCGAGAAGGGCTTCGCGTCGGGCCTGCTCGGCACCGGCCCCGAGGCCGAGCGCCAGAAGCGCCTGCGCGACCTGACGATGCGCAAGGTCGAAGAGGCCAAGACCCAGGCCGGGGCGAAAGAGGCCGAGGCGCAGGCCGCGAAGGAAGGCAACGACCTCGTCAACGTCGGCTTCAATCTCGCCCTCTCGGGCAAGGCGGCGCAGGGCGTCAAGCTGATCGAGCAGGGCATCGCCCGGGGCGGGCTCAAGCGCCCCGAGGACGCCGAACTCAGGCTCGGCCAGGCGATGGTGCTGGCGCGCAATCCGAAGGCGGCCTCGGTGCTGCGCGGCGTCACCGGCAACGACGGCGCAGCCGACCTTGCCCGGCTGTGGATCCTGCTCGGCCACCGCAAGGGCTGAGCATCGCGGCGCGCGACGCGCCGCACGACGTTGCGCGCCGGGGCGGCCCGGATCGGGGCGCGTCAGGCGTCGGCGCGCAATCCCCAGGTGTGCTGCGCATCGTTGATGCGATGGATCGTGAACCCGCCGTCATGCGCCTCGATCTCGTTGATGCAGCAGGGCTCCTGCCTGAGCCGCCAATAGCTTGCAAGCGGCAGGCCGAGCGCGTGCAGCAGCAAGACGCGGTTGATGCTGTCGTGCGCGACGAGCACGACGCTCCGGCCGGCGTGCCGGCGCAGGATCGTTCGCAACACGTTCAGCGCACGCACCATCACGTCGGCGAGCGTTTCGCCGCCGGGGGGCTGCGCCAGCGCGGGCGCGGTCAGCCAGACGTGCAGTTCGTCGGGCCAGCGGGCACGCACCTCGTCCCGGGTCAGGCCCTGCCACTGGCCGTAGTCGGTGTCGATCAGATCCTCGAGCAGCGTGGCCGGCGTCGCGGTCGCATCTGCCACCGCGGCGGCGGTGCGGACGCATCGCGACAAGGGGCTCGCGTAGATCGCGTCGGGTCTGACGTCTTGCGCGATCCGGCGCGCCAAGGCCTCGGCCTGGCGCTCGCCCAACGGCGACAGGGCCAAATCGGCACGGCCGCGAAAGCGCTCCGGTGCGATCCAGTCGACGTGTCCGTGGCGGGCGAGAAGGATGCGGGTCATCGTGTGTTCTCCTGTCTGCCCGGGCGAACGAAGGCCGCGCGTCCGGCATAGACGGCGTTGTCGCCGAGTGCTTCCTCGATGCGCAGCAACTGGTTGTACTTCTCGACGCGTTCGCCGCGGCACGGTGCGCCGGTCTTGAGGTGGCCGGTGCCGAAGGCGACGCTGAAGTCGGCGATGAAGCTGTCCACGGTCTCGCCGCTGCGGTGCGAGACCATCGCGCCCCAGCCGGCGGCGTAGGCAAGCTCTACCGCGGCACGTGTCTCGGTGAGCGTGCCCACCTGGTTGGGCTTGATCAGCACCGCGTTGGCCGCCTGTTCGCGGATGCCGCGCTCGATGCGCTCGACTTGCGTCACGAACAAGTCGTCGCCCACCAGTTCCACCCGGCTGCCGAGCCGCTGGTTGAGCAACTTCCAGCCATCCCAGTCGTCCTCGGCCAAACCGTCCTCGAGCACGGCGATCGGATAGCGCTCGACCCAATCCTCGTAGAGGGCGACGAGTTGCGCCGCCACGAGCTTTCGTCCTTCGCTGCGCAGATGGTAGAAGCCGCCTTCGAAGAAGGCGCTCGATGCCGGATCGATGGCCAGCACCACATCCGTGCCGGGCCGGTAACCCGCGCGAAGAATGGCCGACAGGATCAGCTCCACCGCGTCGCGGTTGCGCTCGAGAGCGGGCGCGAACCCGCCTTCGTCGCCGACGGCAGCGGTGTGGCCATGCTCGATCAGGACGGTGCGCAGCCGGTGATAGATCTCGGCGCCGCAGCGCAGCGCCTCGGCAAACGACGCGGCACCGACCGGGGCGATCATGAACTCCTGAAAATCGACTCCCTGCCAGTTGGCATGCACGCCGCCATTGAGCACGTTGAACGTCGGCACCGGCATGCGCGGCGCGTGCGTGCCCGCAAGATGCCTGAAGAGCGGCTGGCACGCGGCGTGCGCCGATGCCCTCGCGACCGCCAGGCTGACGCCGAGAATGGCGTTCGCGCCCAGGCGCGCCTTGTCCGGGGTGCCGTCGAACGCGATCAGCGTCCGGTCGATGCCCGCCTGATCGTCGGCATCCAACCCATGCACCGCGGCTGCGATGGCCTTGTTGACATGCGCGACCGCGCGCCTGACACCCATGCCGCCATAGCGCGCGGCGTCGCCGTCGCGCAGCTCGCGTGCCTCGTGCACGCCGGTCGATGCCCCCGACGGCACCGCCGCGCGGCCGGTGGCGCCGCCCGTCAGGCGCACATCGACCTCGAGTGTGGGGTTGCCGCGCGCGTCGAGGATCTCGCGCGCGTGAAGCGTCTCGATGCCTGTGTTCATGCCGATCTCCGCTGTCGATTGCCGCTCTCGCCCGCGCCGCCGCCGAAGACCTGTTGGTACAGGTCGGCGCCGAAACTGGTCGAAAGCGGCTCGCCTTCGATCAGCCGAAACGAGCGGCTGCCGTCCGCATGCCGCTCGGCGCGCAGGAACAGGGTGTCGCGGCGGTGTTCGCGGGCCAGCCTGTCGGCGAAGTCGAACAGATGTGTGACGGCGATCACCTTGATGCCGCGCTCGCGCAGCGCGCCGATGACCTGGCGCGCGATCTCGGACCCCTCGCGCTCGTAGGTGGAGGCGAAGGATTCGTTGGACAGGAACAGCGCGCCGGGGCGGATGAGATCGGCGATCGCGCTCATCCGCGCCAGTTCCTCGTCGAGCTTGCCGCTCGCGAGCGATGCGTCCTCCTCGCGCTTGTAGTGGGTGAAGAGCCCGGTGCAGCGCTCGCCGGCGTACTCGCGCGCGCAGACGAAAAGGCCGGTCTGCAGCATCAACTGCGCCACACCGCAGGCCCGCAGAAAGCTGGACTTGCCGCCCTGGTTGGCGCCGGTCACGACCAAGAGGCCCCGACCGTCGGCCGCCACCGAGTTGCCGACGACCGACGGACCGAGCGCGAGCACCAGGCAGGCGTCGCGCAGATCGGTGCACGTCAGCCGCTGCGTGCCGGGCTCGGCCATCCCCGGCATCGCGATCGCAACGCCGGCGCCCGACAGCTTCGCGTGCAGGTTCAAGGCCGCGACGTAGAAGGCCAGTTCGGTGTGCAGCGCCTGGAAGAAGCTCTGCACATGCTCGCAGGACTGGGCCAGCGCATTGGCCACCAGGTTCGTGCCCCGACCCTCCAGATCGCTCAGAAAGCGGGCTCCGGCCTCGTCGCGCTCGTGCAGGCGGAAGCTGAACTGCGCCGGGCCGGTGTGCAGCCAGCGCTGCCACAGGTGCGGCTTGTCGCCGGCTTGACGCAGGACGTGGCCGATGCCTTCGTTGCCGTCGCCAAGTGACGCGCTGACGCGCACGCCGGAGTCGAACCTCAGCCACTTCAGATGCTGTTCGATCGACGCGATGTAGTCGTCGTCGAACTCGGCCCGCAGCATCGCGAACAGCGCATTCATGCCGGGCGACTCGAACCTGTCCGCGTGGCGCTCGGCGACGCCGCGCAGCTTTTGCAGCATGCCGGCGTAGAACTTCATCAGGCCGACGGCGCCCGACAGGATCGCCGATGGCGAACTCATGTAGCCGCCGAGCCAGAAGTTCCTGCGGCCCTCGATCGCCTCGACCGCGAGCGCGTAGAGCTCGCGCAGCACGGCCGGGTTCGCGATCGCGTCGCCGAGCACCTGCTGGCGGTGGACCACGGTGGCCGCATCGTTGTCCGCGCACAGCAGCATCGCCTTGCGCGCGACCTCGAGCAGGAACTCGTCGCCTGCCGCCATCGCCTGCCACAGCGTCGCCAGCTCGAGATCCTTGGCGATGGTTTCCGACTCGCCAGGCAGCGGCAGTTCGGCGTCGAAGTCGCGGTCGGGGTGCATCAGCAGGACCTTCATGGCGCGATCCGCTCCTTCAGCCAGGCGCCCGTGACGCGGTACTTCTCCGCAATGGCGAGGGCATGCGCCAGACCATCGGCCGGACGGCGCGCCAGCTCGAAGCTGCGCACCGTCGGGTCCCGCGAATCGATGCCGGCCACCATGCTGACGACGGCCGGCGAGAAGCTCGCCAACTCGTCGAGGAAGGTCACGCACACGGCGATCAGGTCGAGGCGTGACAGCCGCTCGAGGATCTCCCGGCCCAGGAAGAGGGCGTCCTGCAGGGTCGTCGACGAGAAGATCTCGTTGACCACGACGACCGAGTCGGGCGTGGCGCGCGCCAGGATCTGGCGCATGCGCACCAGGTCATCGTGCAGCTTGCCGCGCAGGTTGCCGATGTCTTCCTCGCGCTCGAAGTGCGAGAACAGGCGATCGAACAGGAACAGCCGGGCCTGCGCCGCCGGCACCGGGCAGCCGAGACTGGCCAGCCAGTGCAGTTGGCCGAACATGCGGGCGAAGGTCGTCTTGCCGCCTTGGTTCGGCCCGGTGACGACGATGATGCGCTCGCCGTCTTGCAGGTTGAAGTCGTTGCACACCACCGTCTGCTTCTGCGCGAGCAGGCGGCGCGCCAGTGCGAGATCGAAACCGGCGCGAACCGCGACCTCCTTCGCGTCGGCCGACACGCGCGGGTAGCTGAACGCCAGCCCGGCGGCGCGAAACGGCGTGATGAAGTCGAGCCAGCCGAGGTAGAAGTGAACCTCGCGATCGAAGCGCTCGATGCGCGGATCGGTGAAGTTCTGATGCCGGGCGCAAAACGCCGACAGGGCGCCGAAGACTTCGGGGTTCAGCTGCGCGACGCCATCGAGCACCTGCGACTCGATGTGGTTCAAGCCCACCGTGAGCGGGAACTTGACGAGGTAGCTCTTGACCGCGCCGCGGCGGAACTTGGCAAACGTCTGTTCGATCTGGATCGAATAGTCGGGCTCGCCGGCGTAGCGGCGCACCGTCACGTTGGGGCCGACGATCGTGTAGGTGTAGGCGATCGCCGCCAGATCCTTGCGCAGCCGATCGGCTTCGCTCATGCGTTGCACGAAGGCGGGCGAGTCGGCCTGCGCCTGCAGGTGGGCGCGCCAGCAGCGCAGTCCGCGCGATTGAAGCTCGAGGCCGGCAAGTTCGCGCCAGTGCGCGACGACGGCCTCACAGTAGAGGAGCACCGAGCCGAGTTGCCAGCGGTTGCGCTCGTGCACGTCGTGGCACTTGGCCGCGAACTGCAGGTGTTGGCGCATCTCGTGCATCTGCCGCGTGAAACCGCGCACGCTCGCGATGACCTCGGGGCGCTCGAGATCGCGCATCACCTCTTGCCGGTAGACCACGGCGTCCTCGGTGCGCAGGCTGGCGTGAAAGTACCCGGCCAGATCGAACTGCGGCCAGGGGGCCACGACGGCTTGAATGATCTGATCGAGACCCAGATCGTGGAAGCACTCGGGCGGCTCGGGCATGTGCGCCGGCGCGCCCTGCGCGAGGATGCTCTCGAACGGCGGCTCGCTCGTCGTTTGCGCCAACTCGCGGCCGACGCGCGAATCGAACGGACTGTCCATCGCGCTGCGTCCGTATGGCGCCGCTACAGCGCCGGCGTGGGCGGCCCACCCAGGACCTTGCCGGTCACGCCCATCTCGACCGGCAGCTTCAGATAGAAGATCGCGAGCCCTTCCTGCGCCAGGCTTTGCAGCAGGCGGTCGGCATCCGCGTGCTTGACGGCGAAGCCAACCTGCACGGTCAGGTCGCCCGCCAGCTCGAAGAAGTGCTGCTCGTGCAACTGGCCGTGGCGGCCGTAGCCGGCGATCGAGCGGAACGCCGTGCCGCCCTTGATGCCCAGTGTTCGGGCGTGTTCGAGCAGCCACTCGTAGGTGAGCCTGCCGTGGTGGCGCGCGCTCTCCTGGACGTAGAAGCGCAGGTAGATGCCTTGCATGTTCGTTCTCCTTGGCTGTCGTCGCGTTGCATCGCCGGCCGCCGCCTCACGCCCGCACGACGAGCGCGTTGACGATCAGGATGCCGAGCGCGGTCATGAAAAGCGCGCCGAGCAGGTGCAGACCGGCGACGCCGAGCCCCCACAGGTACTGGCGCTGCCCGATCAGGGTCACGACTTCGAGCGAGAAGGTCGAGAATGTCGTCAGCCCGCCGAGAAAGCCGGTGATGACCATCAGGCGGATCTCCGGCGGTACGCTCGCGTTGTGGCTGAAGAAGGCGCTCGCCAGCCCGATCAACATGCCGCCGACGAGGTTGGCCGTGACGGTGCCAAGCGCAACGGTCGGAAAGACCGGATTGAGCAGCGCGCCCAGCCACCAGCGCAGCAGGCAACCGAAGCCGCCGCCGCCGAACACCGCGATCACCGACAGATAGCCGGGCATGGCGCTTCCTCCGGGAAGAGTGGGTCGGGATGCGGCGCGACGGTGCGCGGGCAACGCGCCGCATACAGCGTCCGCGGCGGCGCTGCGATGCGGCCGCGGGATTCCGATGGTGCTGGTTCGGCCATTCGAACGATCGTCCGGTGAGTGAGAACACCCGATCGTCGGACGCTGCATGAAAAATGCCTACAGCATCCCGCGATCAGGACCTGTAGGCATCATCAGCGTTCGGGGCGGTTCGCCCGCGCCTTGCGCGCGGGCCGGAGGCATGCCATCTCCGTCGCGGCAGTGTACTCGCGTTTTCCGCGCGATGGACACGAGTGATGGCCACGAACGATCGCCACGCGAAGGCGGCAAGACGCCTCAACGCTGCGCTTGCGCGGCGAGCAGCCCCTGCGCGACCATCGTCACGAGACGCTCGGCAAGCTTGCGCCACACCGCGTCGCTCATGCCGCGCA
>JBDHSE010000124.1:0-8178 GCA_039807955.1 Ideonella sp.
GCGCTGACGCTGCACCTGCAGCCGGTGCCCGCCGTCCACGCCGGCGACGCCGCGCCGCTCGCCGTCGTGCTGACGACACCCGGCAGCGCGCGCTTCGGCATCGGCCTGCGGCTGCAGGACGCGCCGGCGTCGACGCTGACCTGGATCGACGTTCCGGCCGGCGGCCAGGCGACGGCGCGGCTGTCGTTCGTGCCGCCGAGCCGCGGCCTGCACGAGATGCCGGCGCTCGTCGCCGAGACGCGCTTTCCGCTCGGCCTGTTTCGCGCCTGGGCCTACTGGCGGCCCGCGGCGCAGGTGCTCGCCTATCCGCGGCCGGAGGAGGCGCCGCCGCCGCTGCCGGCGGCAAGCGCGACGCCGGGTGGGCCGGCCGTCGCGCGGCCGGGCCAGGGCGCCGAGTTCGACGGCATCCGCGCCTACCGCCGCGGCGATGCGCCCAAGCTCGTCGTCTGGAAGAAGGCGGCGCGCGCGCTCGAAGGCGGCGGCGAACTCGTCAGCCGCGAAGCGAGCGGCTCGGCGCAGGCGCAGTTGTGGCTGGCCTGGGATCAATGTGGCGCTTTGGCCGGCGAAGCCCGCCTGTCGCGTCTCGCCGCCTGGGTGCTCGCGGCGAATCGTGCCGGGGTCGATTTCGGCCTGCGTCTGTCGGGCGTCGAGCTGGCCCCGGCGCAGGGCGACGCCCACCGCCGCTCCTGCCTGGAGGCGCTCGCGCTGTGGCGCTGACGCAGGACTGGGCGTCGCGGCTCGGCATCCGCCCGGTCTGGCGGCAGCTGCCGCGCGAAGCGCGCGATACGCTGTTTCTGCTCGGCGTGATCGGCTGGACCGTGCTGCCGCACCTGTCGCACCTGCCGCTGTGGTGCACGGCGCTGACCGGCCTGATGCTCGCCTGGCGCGCCCAGCTCGCGATCACGAATGCGGCGCTGCCCGGGCGCTGGCTGCTCGTCGCGGTGCTGTTCGTCGCCACCGTCCTCACGCTGTGGACGCACCGCACGCTGCTCGGCAAGGAAGCCGGCGTGACGATGCTCGTCGTGCTCGTCGCGCTCAAGACGCTCGAGCTGCGCGCGCGGCGCGACGCCTTCGTCGTCTTCTTCCTCGGCTTCTTCGTCGTGCTGACGCAGTTTCTCTACGCGCAGACGCTGCCGGTCGCGCTCGCGATGGTGGTCGCCGTCTGGGGCTTGCTCACCGCACTCGTCCTCGTCCACATGCCGGTCGGCCAGCCCGCGCTGCGGCGGGCGGCGGGCCTTGCCGCGCGCTGCGCGCTGCTGGGCTTGCCGGTGATGGTGCTGCTGTTCGTCCTCTTCCCGCGCATCGGACCGCTGTGGGGGCTGCCGAGCGACGGCCTGTCGTCGACCGGGCTGTCGATGAATATGGAGATGGGGTCGGTCGCCGAACTCGCGCTCGACGACAGCGTCGCGCTGCGGGTGCGCTTCAGCGGGGCCGCGCCGCCGCCCGAGGCGCTTTACTTCCGCGGCCCGGTGCTGACGCGTTTCGACGGCCGCGAATGGCTGCCGCTCGCGCCGCGCTTCGTCTCCGATGAGCAGGCGCGCGCCGAGCTGCGCGCGACGAGCCCGGCGATCGGCTACCAGATGACGCTCGAGCCGTCACGCCTGCCACTGCTGCCGCTGCTCGAGGCGGCGCCGCAAGCGCCGCGCGTCGAAGGCGCGCGCGTGCGCGCGACCGACGACCTGCAGTGGCGCACCGACCGGCCGATCGCCGAGCGCGTGCGCTTCGACGCGAGCGCCGTGCTCGCGTTCACCCACGGCCCGCTCGAAGCCGACGCGCGCCTGCGCGACGACCTGCTGCTGCCGGCCGGCGCCAATCCGCGCACGATCGCCTGGGCCGAGGATCTGCGCAGCGAGCCGCGCTTCGCGCAGGCCGATGCGACGGCGCTCGTTCGCGCCCTGCTGGCCCACATCCGTACTGCCGGCTTCGTCTACACGCTGACGCCGGGCATCTACGCCGAGGACGGCGGCGCCAACGGCATCGACGAGTTCTGGCTCGACCGCAAGCAGGGTTTTTGCGAGCACTACGCCGCCGCCTTCGTCGTCATCCTGCGCGCGATGGGCGTGCCGGCGCGCGTCGTCACCGGCTATCAGGGCGCCGATGCGGAGCCGGTCGATGGCTTCTGGATCGTGCGCCAGAGCAACGCCCACGCCTGGGCCGAGTACTGGCAGGCGGGCCGCGGCTGGCTGCGCGCCGACCCGACGGCCGCCGTCGCGCCCGACCGCATCGTGCGCAGCCGCCGGCTCGAGCCGGCGCCGGGGCTCGTCGCGGCGGCGATCGGCGGCATGAGCCCGGCGTTGCTGGCAAGGCTGCGCGGCGGCTGGGAGGGTTTGAACAACCGTTGGAACCAGTGGGTGCTGAACTACTCGCGCGGCCAGCAACTCGACCTGCTGAAGGACGTTGGTTTCAGCGCGCCGAGCTGGCAGGACCTCGCGCTGCTGCTGATCGGCGCGATCAGCACCCTCGCCCTGGCCGGCGCCGGCTTCGCGTGGTGGGACCGCCAGCGTGTCGAGCCCTGGGTGCGCGAGTCGGCACGCCTGCGCCGCGCGCTGCGCCCGCTCGGCATCGACGCCGGCGCGCACGAATCGCCCGGCCGGCTCGCGCAGGCGGTGCGTTCGCGCTTCGGCGCCGCCGGCGCGGCACTCGCCGAAGCGTTGGCGACGCTCGAACGCCAGCGCTACGGCCGCGGCGGCCGGCGCGACCCGCCGCGCGCGACGCTGCGCAGCGTGCGCGCCGAAGCCGGCCGCCTCGCACGGCGACAATCCCGGGCATGAAGATGCGATGGCAGACCCTAGCGGCGATGGCCGCGGCGCTGGCGCTTGCGAGCATCGCGGCCGGCGCTGCCACGTCCAAATCGAAGAAGGCGAAGCAGCGCGCGAAGACGGCCCAGAGCGCGCCGAAAGCCGACGCCCCGCGCAAGGACACGAGCTATCTGCAGCGCGACGACGTGATGCGCTTCGGCAACGAGATCGCCGATCGCAACGGGCTCGATACGGCGTGGGTGCTGGCCGCACTCGGCGACGCGCGCTTTCAACCAAGCGTCGTCAAGGCGATTTCGCCGCCGCCGGCCGGCACGGCGAAGAACTGGGCGGCGTATCGCGCCCGCTTCGTCGAGCCGCGGCGCATCGAGGCCGGCGTCGCGTTCTGGCGCGCCAACGAAGGCTGGCTGCTGCGCGCCGAGGACGTCTACGGCGTGCCGCCCGAGATCGTCGTCGGCATCGTCGGCGTCGAGACGATCTACGGCCAGCAGATGGGCAACTATCGCGCGATCGACGCATTGACGACGCTCGCCTTCGACTACCCCGCCGGCGGCCGGGACCGCAGCGCGTTCTTTCGCGCCGAACTCGAGCAGCTCTTCGTCCATTGCAAGAGCACGCCGCAGCGCGCCGGCTGCGACCCGCTGACGCTCAAAGGCAGCTACGCCGGCGCGCTCGGCATGCCGCAGTTCATGCCCGGCAGCATCAACCGCCACGCGGTCGACTTCGACGCCGACGGCCGCATCGACCTGCGCGACAGCAGCGCCGACGTGATCGGCAGCGTCGCCCACTACCTCGCCGAGTACGGCTGGCGGCGCGGCGTGCCGACGCACTTCGCGGTCGCGGTGCCGGTCGATGCCGCCGACCGCGCGCTGCTGCTCGGTCCCGACATCGTGCCGACCTTCACCGCCGCGCAGTTCGCCGCATACGGCGCCGTGCTCGCGCCCGAGGCGCAGCAGTTCGACGGCCTGCTCGCGCTCGTCGAACTGCAAAACGGCGCGGCCGCGCCGAGCTACATCGCCGGCACGTCGAACTTCTTCGCGATCACGCGCTACAACCAGTCGAGCTACTACGCGCTGGCGGTGATCGAGCTCGGCGCCGCCGTCAGGCAGCGCATCGGCGCGGTGCGCTGAACGCCCGCCGCCGGCAGGCGGCCGCCGCGGCGCTCCGCTCGTCGGCGCCGATTGCAACTCGTCGCGCGATTGGCGCCATCCGTCGCATCGGACGTGCAACTCGCCTGGGGGCTGCCGATACTGAGGCCATCGAGAGCGCGACGTGCACTCGAAGCCACAGACCCAGGAGCCCGCCATGAACGCATCGACCTCACTCAAGACCATCCTCTTGATCGCCATCGCGTCGGTCGCCGCCACCGGCCTGGAGCTCGCCGGCATCGACAGCCTGGCGGCGCCGCGCACCACCGCCGTCGGGCAGGCCGTCGTTCAACTGCCGACCGTCTATGTCACGGCGCAGCGCCAGACGCAGGCCGTCGCGACGGTGCAGCAACTGCCGCGCGTCGTGGTCGTCGGCCAGCGCGATGAGCTCACCGCTGTGGCGCGGCACACGGCAGCCGAGATCTGAACGTGGAAGGCTGATCGCATCCTGAACGCGACCGGCGTTGCGCGGCAGGCCCTTGCGGCTTGCCGCGCATTTTTTTCGCGGCCTCGCGCACCGGCATCGCTCTTTGCGGCCGAGTTGAAGTCGGGGAAAGGCATCGCGGTGATATCATGCCATCAACCGCAACCCGCGTGGAGGATCATGACCGTGGCGCAGATCGTCGTCCGCCAGCTCGATGAAGACGTGAAGGCAAGGCTCAAGCGCCGCGCGCAGCTTCATGGGCGAAGCATGGAAGAAGAGGTTCGCGAGATCCTGCGGCGGGCGGCGAGCGAAGAGGGCCGCACCGCGACGCGGCTGGGCTCGCGCATCGCGGCGCGGTTCGCGGGCGCGGGGCTCGACGCCGACCTGCCCGAACTGCGCGGGCAGCGGCCGCGGCCCTTCATCGTCGCCGAGTGATCATTCTCGACACGAACGTGCTGTCGGCGCTGATGCGCACGGTGCCCGAGGCCGCCGTCGTCGCCTGGCTCGACCGTCAACCGGCGGCGTCGATCTGGATCACCAGCATCACGGTGTTCGAAGCCCGATTCGGCATCGCGCAACTGCCCCGGGGCAGACGCCGCCAGGCGCTCGACGCCGCCTTCGATCGCCTTGTCGACGACGACCTGGATCGGCGCGTGCTCGACTTCGACCGCGCCGCGGCGGCCAAGGCCGCCGCCCTCGCCGCGGCGCGGCGCAGCGCCGGAAGGAGCGTCGACATCCGCGATACGCTGATCGCGGGCATCGCGCTCGCCCGGCAAGCCACGCTCGCGACACGCAACCTCAAGCATTTCCATGGCTTGAGCGTGCCGGTCGTCGATCCGTGGACGGCTGCGCCGCAGTAGGCACGGGCGCTGTCCAGCGGGACGACGCGGCCCGCTCGTCGGCGCCGCATGCACCTCGTCGCGCGATTGGCGCCATCCGTCGCATCGGGCGTGCAACGCGCCTGGGGGCTGCCGATACTGAGGCCATCGAGAGCACGACGCGCACTCGAAGCCACAGACCCAGGAGCCCGCCATGAACGCATCGACCTCACTCAAGACCATCCTCGTGATCACCATCGGGTCGGTCGTCGCGACCGGCCTGGAGCTCGCCGGCATCGACAGCCTGGCGGCACCGCGCACCACCGCCGTCGGGCAGGCCGTCGTTCAACTGCCGACGGTTTATGTCACGGCGCAGCGCCAGACGCAGGCCGTCGCGACGGTGCAGCAACTGCCGCGCGTCGTGGTCGTCGGCCAGCGCGACGAGCTCACCGCTGCGGCGCGGCGCACCGCAGCCGAGATCTGAACGTGGAAGGCTGATCGCATCCTGAACGCGACCGGCATGGCGCGGCAGGCCCTTGCGGCTTGCCGCGCATTTTTTTGGCTGGCTCTTGCTGATTCGCGCGACGCGATCAGTCGATGCTGCCAGCCGAGGCCGGACTCGCGATGCGATGCTGCCAGTAGCGGCGCGCGGCATCGCGCTGGCAGGTCCACTGCGCTTCGCCGGCGTCAGCGGATGGCGCCCAGATCCACGCGCCGCAACGCGTCGTTTCGATGAGTTTCACGGAGCGTTCCCGATAGCGCTCGACGACATCGGGCGCCGGATGCCCGAAGCGGTTGCGGTAGCCGGCCTGGACGATCGCGATGCGCGGCTGCACCGCGTCGAGGAACGCTTCGCTCGACGAGCTGCGGCTGCCGTGGTGCGGGACGAGCAGCACGTCGCTGCGCAGCCCATCGGCGCTCGCCGCGACGAGCGCTGCCTCCTGCTGGCGCTCGATGTCGCCCGCCAGCAGGACGCTCGCGCCGCGCCCCTGTACGCGCAGCACGCACGACAGCGCGTTGGGCTTGCGGGCACGATCGAAGTCCGATCGCGGCGGATGCAGCACCTCGAACCCGACGCCGTCCCACTGCCAGCGCTGCCCGGCCTCGCAGCGCCGATGCGGCGGCACCGATCGGAGCAGCGGATGCGATTCATCGAGCGAGCTCGAGATCGCCGCGACCGGCAGCGCGCCGAGCAGCGCCGCCGCGCCGCCGACGTGGTCGCTGTCGCGGTGGCTGAGCATCAAGAGGTCGACGCGCGGCTCGCCCATCGATCGCAGCAGCGGCAGCAGCACGCGTTCGCCGGCGTCGGCATCGGGCGAATACTGCGGCCCGGCGTCGTAGACGAGCAGATGGTTCGCGGTGCGCAGCAGCACCGCCGTGCCCTGGCCGACGTCGACCGCGGTGAGCGCGAACCGCCCCTCGGCCGGCAGCGCGCGCGGCGGCAGCAGCAGCGGCAGCGCGAGCGGCACGGCGAGCAGACGCAGCCGCCACGGCAACGGCAGCACGAGCAGCAGCGCGGCAAGCAACGCCGCGAGCTGCGCCCACAGCGGCGCGGCGGCGACGCTCCAGACGGCAAGCGGCAGACCGGCGAGCCACTGCAGCCAGGCGACGAGCGCCTCGACAACCCAGGCAGCGAGCGACCACAGTGGCGCGAAGGCCGCGCCGAGCAGCGCGAGCGGCGTGATGACGAGCGTGACGAGCGGGATCGCGACCAGGTTGGCGGCGAAGCCGACGAGCGAAACCTGGCCGAAGAAGACGAGCGTGAGTGGCGCCAGCCCGATCGTCGCGATCGCCTGCGCCCGGACACCCGCGCGCATGTGCTGCCGCAGGGTCTGCAGTGAACGGCGCACAGGGCCCTCGGCGGGCACGGCGCGCGGCGCGGCGGCGCGCACCGGCTCGGACGACATCAAAAGCCCGACCGCCATGAACGACAGCCAGAACCCCGGCTGAAGCAGCGCCCACGGGTCGCCGACCGTGACGACGACGGCGGCGGCGATCAGCACCAGCGGCCACGGCCAGCGCCGGCCGATCGACTGCAGCAGCACGACGGTCGCGAGCATCCACACCGTGCGCTGCGCCGGCACGCCGAAGCCCGAGAAGAGCGCATAGCCGAGCGCCGCGGCGACGCCTGCCCACGCCGCGGCGCGCTGCGCCGGCAGCCACAGCATCGCGCGCGGGCTGCGCCGCCACAGCGGCGCGACGATCAACGCCGCGATCCAGGCGAACATCGTGATGTGCAGGCCGCTGATCGACATCAGGTGGGCGACGCCGGTGTCGCGAAACACGGCCCAGTCGGCGCGCTCGATCGCCGCCTGGTCGCCGACCGCGAGGGCGGCGAGAACGCCTGCGGCACGGGCGTCGCCGACGCCGCCTTCGATCGCGTCGCGCACCGATTGGCGCCAGCGCGCGATGAGGAACCCCGACGCCGGCGCGAGCATCGCCGGCGGTACGCCGGCGCGCACGTAGCCGGTCGCGCGCACGCCCTGCTCGAAGAGGTAGAGCTCGTAGTCGAAGCCGTGCGGGTTCGCGTTGCCGTACGGCTGCTTCAGGCGCACCTGCAGCCGCCAGCGCTGGCCGGCGCGCAGCGGGGCGCGTGGTTCCTCCATCGCCGCGGCGGCGTCGCCATCGCGCGGCGCGTACCACGACAGCATCACGCGGCGCGGCACCTGCACGCGGGCGGCGTCGAGGCTCGCCTGCTCGATGTCGAAGCGAAACCGCATACCGGTCGCGGTCGATTGCGGCAATCCGGCGACGACGCCGGTGACGAGCAGATCGCGGCCCTCGAGCGCAGGCGCCAGGCTGTCGGCAAGGCGCAGCGCGGCATGCGTCCCGGTTAACGCGAACCCGGCGAGCGCCGCCGCAGGAATGCACAGCGAAGCGACAAGGCGGCGCGATCGAAGCCTCGCCGCAAGCGCGATCGCGACGACGGCCGCCGCGAGCCCGGCGGCATAGAGCGCGATCGGCCAGAGCCCCGCCTGCTGCAACTGGGCCGCGACACCGGCGAGCCAGGCGAGGCCTGCGGCTGCGAGCAG
>JBDHSE010000125.1:0-8056 GCA_039807955.1 Ideonella sp.
GCCTCGAGGTCGCTTGGCTGCCGACGAGCGCGGGCGACGATCAGGTGCTGCTCGTCACGCGCGACGCGCTCGCGCGCCGGAGCGGCCGATGATCACGCTGCGCAACCTGACGCTGCGCCGCGGCACCAAGGTCGTGCTGAACCAGGCCAGCCTGACGCTCAATCCGGGCGAGAAAGTCGGTCTCGTCGGCCACAACGGCGCCGGCAAGTCGTCGCTCTTCGCGCTGCTGACCGGCAAGCTGCAGGCCGACGCCGGCGACTGCGACGTGCCGGCCCGCTGGCGGCTCGCCGAGGTCGAGCAGACCATGCCCGAGACCGGCGACGGCGCGACCGACTACGTGCTGCAAGGCGACACGCGGCTCACGCAAGCGCAGGCGCTGCTCGCCGCCGCCGAGGCCGCCGACGACGGCCACGCGATGGCCGAGGCGCACCACGAGCTGGCCGAGGCCGGCGTGTTCGATTCGCGCGCCCGCGCGCAGGCGCTGCTGATGGGCCTCGGCTTCAAGCTCGAACAGCTCGACGCGGCGGTGACGAGCTTCTCGGGCGGCTGGCGCATGCGGCTGCAGCTCGCGCGCGCGCTGATGTGCCCGGCCGACCTGATGTTGCTCGACGAGCCGACCAACCACCTCGACCTCGACGCCCTGGTCTGGCTCGAGGCCTGGTTGCAGCGCTACGACGGCACCCTCGTCGTCATCAGCCACGACCGCGAGTTCCTCGACGCGATCACCAGGGTCACGGTCCATCTGGACGACGCGCAGCTGACGCGCTACACGGGCAACTACAGCGCGTTCGAGGAGATGCGCGCGATCCGTATCGAGCAGGCGCAGGCGGCGTACGGCAAACAGCAGGAACGCATCGCGCACCTGCAGAAGTTCATCGACCGCTTCAAGGCCAAGGCGACGAAGGCGCGCCAGGCGCAAAGCCGCGTCAAGGCGCTCGAGCGGATGGAGCGGCTCGCGCCGGTGCTGACCGCGAGCGAGTTCAGCTTCGAGTTTCGCGAGCCGGCGTCGCTGCCGAATCCGATGCTCGCCTTCGACGACGTGCGCTGCGGCTATCGCCACGCTGGCACCGAGACGACGATCGTGCGCGGCATCAGCCGCTCGGTGCTCGCCGGGCAGCGCATCGGCATCCTCGGCGCCAACGGCCAGGGCAAGTCGACCTTCGTCAAGACCGTCGCCCGCGTGCTGCCGGCGCTCGGCGGCCGGATCACCGAAGGCAAGGGGCTCGCGATCGGCTACTTCGCGCAGCAGGAGCTCGACGTGCTGCGGCTCGACGAAGGGCCGCTCGCGCACATGGTGCGGCTCGCGCGCGACGCCGGGACGATGGGGCAGGACACGCGCGAGCAGGCGCTGCGCGACTTCCTCGGCATCTTCCGCTTCGGCGGCGAGATGGTGCACCAGGCGGTCGGCTCGCTCTCGGGCGGCGAGAAGGCGCGCCTCGTGCTGGCGATGATCGTCTGGCAGCGCCCCAACCTCTTGCTGCTCGACGAGCCGACGAACCACCTCGACCTGCAGACACGCGAGGCGCTGTCGATGGCGCTCAACGAGTACGAAGGCACGGTGATGCTGGTGAGCCACGACCGCGCGCTGCTGCGCGAGGTCTGCGACGAGTTCTGGCTCGTCGCCGGCGGCGGCGTGAAGCCGTTCGACGGCGACCTCGACGACTACCAGCAATGGCTGCTCGAACAGTCGCGCGAGGCGAGCCGCGCTGCAAAGGCCGAGCGTTCGGCGGGCGGCGCAACCCCCGCGCCGAAGGCCGCGCCGCCGGCGCCCGCCGCCGCGAACACCAAGCCGCGCGCCGACCGCAAAGAGGCCGCCGCCGCGCGCCAGAAGCGAAGCGACGAAGCGCGGCCGCTGAAGGCCGAACTCGCGAAGCTCGAGCAGCGCATGGCCGATCTGACCGCGCTGCGCGAGCGCCTGAGCGCGAGCATCGCCGCGCCCGACACGCCGCCCGCCGAGCGCGCCGAGCAGGGCCGCAGCCTCAAGCAGGCAGCCGAAGAACTCGAAGCCACCGAGACCCGCTGGCTCGAACTCGGCGCCCGGCTCGAGGCGCTCGCCGCTGAGCAGGCTGACAAGTAAGCGTCGGCTGGCGGGGCTTTGCACGGCGCGCAGAATCGAAGGCCCCGACACCCATCCAAGGAGAACGACATGGCCATCGAGAAAGCCCTCTACACCGCGCACGCCACATCCACCGGCGGACGCACCGGCAGCACCGAATCGTCGGACGGCAAGGTGAAGCTGCAGTTGTCGACGCCGAAGGCGCTCGGCGGCGACGACGGCCCCGGAACCAACCCCGAGCAGCTCTTCGCGAGCGGCTATTCGGCCTGCTTCATCGGTGCGATGAAGGCCGTCGCCGGGCGGCAGAACCTGAAGCTGCCGGCCGAGGTGTCGATCAAGTCGAGCGTCTCGATCGGCCCGATGAAGGGCAAGCCGGGCGCGTTCGGCATTGCCGTCGCGATGGCGATCTCGGTGCCGGGCATGGAGAAGTCCGCGCTCGAAGCGCTGATCAAGGCCGCCAACGAGGTCTGCCCGTACTCGAACGCGACGCACGGCAACATCGACGTCGCGTTGACCGTGGCCTGATCACCAGCGTTCCCCTTCCGCGAGCAGGCGCAGCAGCAGTTCGACGCGCGCCTGCCCCGGCGTGAGCGCGCCGGCCGCTTCGAAGACGTCGTTGACCGTCGGCAGCACCGCGCCGCTCGCGACTCGCGTGCAGCGCAGCACCCGCACCCTGCCCTCGTCGCGCGCGCGGCGCAGCGCGGCCTCCAGCCGCTCGCTCAGGCTGCCGTTGCCGGTGCCGGCGACAACGATGCCGTCGATGCCGTGCGCGCGCAGCGCATCGACGATCGTGCCGTCGGCGTCGCCGTGGTTCATGACGATCGCGACCCGCGGCGGGCGCTCGCTTGCGAGCACACCGATGCCGAGCGCATCGCCGTCGGGCCAGGCGCGCCACTGCGTCAACCAGCCCTCTTCCATCACGCCGATATCGCCCGCATCGCCGGCGCCGAACGCGTCGAGCCGGTAGGTGTGCGTCTTGCGCACGTCGAAGGCGCCGATGACGCGCCCCGCGACGACGGCGACGACGCCGCGCGCGCCGGGCAGGCTGGCGACGCGCACCGCATCGAGCAGGTTCTGGCCGCCGTCGCTGTGCAGCGAGGTCGCCGGCCGCATCGCCGCCGTCAGCACGACGGGCTTTTCTGGCGCGAGCACGCGCTGCAGCAGGTAGGCCGTCTCCTCCAGCGTGTCGGTGCCGTGGGTGACGACGACGCCGGCGACGTCGCTGCGATCGACGTGGTAGGCGACGCTTGCGGCAAGCTTGCGCCAGACCTCGAGCGTCATGTCCTTGCTGTCGATCTGCGCGTTCTGCTCGGTCTGCAGATCGAACGCGGCGAGCGCCGGGATCGCGGCGACGATGCGCTCGACGCCGATTGCCGCCGCGCGGTAGCCGAGGTTGTCGCCCGGGTCGTCTGCCGCGCCGGCCAGCGTGCCGCCGGTGCCGAGGACAACGATCTTCGATGAATCGTTTTGCATTTCTCGAAAAGCTGGATGAAAATACAGATACTGGATGGAACTTCAGCTTCAGCGACCGGGGATCCTATGCACGAAAGCCCGAAACTCACCGCCCGCCAGCAGCAGGTGCTCGACCTCGTGCAAAGCGCGATCGAACGCACCGGCGCGCCGCCGACGCGCGCCGAGATCGCCGCCGAACTCGGCTTTCGGTCCGCCAACGCGGCCGAGGAGCATCTGCAGGCGCTCGCGCGCAAGGGCGTGATCGAACTCGTCGGCGGCACGTCGCGCGGCATCCGCCTGCAGTCTGACACACTGCGCGCGCTTGCCGTCTCGCGCAACCGGCAGTTCATGCTGCCCCTGCCGGGCGTCGCGCAGCTCACGCTGCCGCTCGTCGGCCGTGTCGCCGCCGGCAGCCCGATCCTCGCCCAGGAGCACATCGACGAGACCTACGTCGTCGAGGCGAGCATCTTCCCGCGCCGCCCCGACTACCTGCTCAAGGTGCGCGGCATGAGCATGCGCGACGCCGGCATCATCGACGGCGACCTGCTCGCGGTGCAGAAGACGCGCGAGGCCAAGAGCGGCCAGATCATCGTCGCCCGCCTCGGCGACGAGGTCACCGTGAAGAGGCTGCACCGCGCCGGCCCGCGCGTCGAGTTGTGGCCCGAGAACCCGGAGTTCGAACCCATCGTCGTCTCCGGCCGCGGCGGGCAGGACTTCGCGATCGAAGGCCTCGCCGTCGGGCTGATCCGCAACAACATGATGCTGTAGGCGCGCGGCGATGATGAAGCGGCCCAAGGCGCACAGCGCCGCCGACTGCGAGCGGCTCGAGCAGTTGCCCAACATCGGCGCCTCGCTCGCCGCCGATCTGCGCTCGATCGGCATCACGTCGCCGCGCGAACTGGCGACGCGCGATGCGATGGCGCTGTACCGCCAGCTTTGCGAGCGCAGCGGCAAGCGCCAGGACCCCTGCGTGCTCGACACCTTCCTCGCGATCACCGACTTCATGCGCGGCGCACCGCCCGCGCCGTGGTGGAAATACACGCCGCTGCGCAAGCAGCGCTTCGGGCAGGTCTGATCCGGCGGACCCAGCCGCGCCCCGAACTGGCGCCGATTCGTGCAGCTATTCACGCTTTCGGCTGTCCGCCGCATCGGCAACACTGGGGCCATCGCTTCGATCGCCAGCCCAGACCGTGTCCACCACCCCGCTTGCCGCCTTCCTGCGCCGCGCATGGCGCCGCGCGGATCGCGCGCCCGTTTCGCGCCCGCAGGGCGTGTGCCCGCCGGCGCTGCTGCCGGCCGGCGCCGCCGGCTGGCGCGCGAGCCTGCGCGACTGGCTCGACACCGGGCTCGGACGCGCGCCGCAGCCGGCGGCCAGGCGCCCTGCGGCTGACGCGATCGGCGCCGTGCGTGCCGAGTTCCTCGAGTCGCTCGCCGACATCCGCACCCAGCAGGCCGGCATGCTCGCGCACCGCATCACGATCGCCCGCTCGCTGCACGAGCTGTGGCATCTGCGCCCCGAGGTCTTCAAACTCGTCGCGCTGCGCCACAGCCAGTTCGAGGCGCAGGCCCGGCTCGACCGGCTCAACCGCCACTTCCCGACACGCGCGCCACGTTCGGGTTTCGGCAGCTTCGAGCCCGACGCCGCGTCGCGCCGCCCGGCCCGCCAACGCTGACCGGCACGCCGCTACTGCAGCGCGCCGAGGTAGTCGGCCTTGCCGAGGTCGACGCCGTTGTGGCGCAGCAGCGCGTAGGTCGTCGTGACGTGGAAGAAGAAGTTCGGCAGCGCGTAGTGCTTGAGGTAGGTTTCGCCGTCGAACTTCATCTCGCCGTCGCGGCGCGGCACGCGGACCTCGCGCGCTTCGCTGCCGTCGACCTTCGCCGCCGGCACCGTCGCGAGGAAGTCGATCGTCTTGCGCACCCGCGCCTTCAGGTCGGCGATCGACGCCTCGGTGTCCTCGAACTTCGGCGCATCGACGCCCGCCAGCCGCGCGACCGACAGCTTGGCGGCGTCGCAAGCGATCTGCACCTGCTTCGACAGCGGCAGCATGTCGGGCGCGAGCCGCAGGCCGAGCAGCACCGCCGAATCGAACTTCTTCGCATCGGCGTGGGCCTGCGCCTTGTCGAGGATGCGCTCGAGACTGGCGAGCGTATGCGAGTAGACCGGCACGCTGGCCGAATACATCGAGAGGGCCATGATCGGATGTCCTTCGCCGCAAGGGATTGCAGCGCCGGTCGATGGTAGTGCAACGCCGAAGCCGGCACGCCGGGCGTGCACAATGACGCTCACGACCCGATCGCGAGCCCCCTTTGAACATCATCATCCTCGACGACTACCAGGACGCGGTGCGCAAGCTGCGCTGCGCATCCAAGCTCGACCACCTCAACGCCAAGGTCTTCACGAACACCGTCAAGGGCATCGGCCAGCTCTCGGTGCGGCTGCGCGAAGCCGAGGTGCTGGTGCTGATCCGCGAGCGGACCCACTTCCCACGTCAGCTTCTCGAGAAGCTCACCAAGCTCAGGCTGATCTCGCAGACCGGCCCGGCCGGCGCGCACATCGACATCGCGACCTGCACCCGCCTGGGCATCGCGGTCGCCGAAGGCGGCGGCTCGGCGGTCGCCCCGGCCGAGCTGACGTGGGCACTGATCATGGCGGCGATGCGGCGCCTGCCGCAGTACGTCGGCAACCTCAAGCACGGCGCGTGGCAGCAGTCCGGGCTGAAGGCGGCGTCGATGCCGCCGAACTTCGGCATCGGCATGGTGCTGCAGGGCCGCACCCTCGGCGTCTGGGGCTACGGCCGCATCGGCAGCCTCGTCGCCGGCTACGGCCGCGCCTTCGGCATGGACGTGATCGTCTGGGGCAGCGAAGCGGCGCGCGCGCGCGCCGTGGCCGACGGCTACCAGGCGGCCGACTCGGCCGAGGCCTTCTTCGAGGCCTGCGACGTGCTGAGCCTGCACCTGCGGCTGAGCGACGCGACGCGCGCGATCGTCAAGCTCGCCGACCTGTCGCGCATGAAGCCGACGGCGCTGCTCGTCAACATCTCGCGCGCCGAACTGATCGAGGAAGGCGCGCTCGTCGGCGCGTTGAACCGCGGCCGCCCGGGCATGGCGGCGGTCGACGTCTTCGAGAGCGAACCGGTGCTGCAGGGCCAGCCGCTGCTGCGCCTCGAGAATGCCGTCTGCACGCCGCACATCGGCTACGTCGAGCAAGACAGCTACGAGTTGCTGTTCAGCGCGGCGTTCGACAACGTCGTCAACTTCATCGCCGGCAACCCGACCAACATCGTCAACCCCGAGGCCCTGCGCGTGCCGCGTTGAAGCGCGCGCGGGCAGCCGACATGCACGATTCGGGCAGCGCTGTCGCGGCGGGCGGCGAACGGCGCGGGCCACGTTCGGTCGCCGATGTCTTTCGGCTTTTCAACCGGATGGCGCTGCAGGGCTTCGGCGGCGTCATCGCGGTGGCGCAGATCGAACTCGTCGAACGTTCCGGCTGGTTGACGCGCGAGGAGTTCGTCGAGTCGCTCGCGATCGCGCAGGTGCTGCCGGGCCCCAACGTCTGCAACCTGTCGCTGATGGTCGGCGACCGCTTCTTCGGCTGGCGCGGCGCGTTCGCCGCGCTCGGCGGCATGATGGCCGTGCCGCTGCTCGTCGTGCTGCTGCTGGCCGCGATCTACAGCCACTGGGCGCACCTGCCGGCCGTCGCCGGCGCGCTGCGCGGCATGGGCGCCGTCGCCGCCGGGCTCGTCCTCGCGACCGCGCTGCGGCTCGGTTGGGCGCTGCGCGCGAGCCCGCTCGGCCGGCCGATCTGCACCGCGCTCGGCATCGCGACGTTCGCCGCCGTGATCGCGTGGCGCGTGCCGCTCGTCTGGGTCGTCTCGAGCCTCGGGCCGCTCGGCATGGCGCTCGCGTGGTGGAGGCTGCGCTGATGGCCGCGGCGGACCTGCTCGCGCTCTTCGGCCACTTTCTCGTGCTGTCGCTGCTCGCCGTCGGCGGCGCGATCACGACCGCGCCCGACATGCACCGCTACCTCGTCGTCGATCAGCGCTGGCTGACCGACGCCCAGTTCACGGCGTCGGTCGCGCTCGCCCAGGCCGCGCCGGGGCCGAACGTGCTGTTCGTCGCCGTCCTCGGCTGGAACGTCGCCGGCGCGGTCGGCGCGTTCGTCACGCTGCTCGGCATGATGCTGCCGTCGACGACGCTCGCGCTGTGGGCGACGCGCTGGGGCGAGCGCCGCGCGCAGACGCGTTACGTTCGCGCCTTCAAGGCCGGCTTCGCGCCGCTGACGATCGGCCTGCTGTTTGCGACCGGCTGGGTGCTCGCAGACCCACTGCGCGTCTCGTGGCGCGTGCTCGTGCTCGTCGCGATCACCGTCTGGCTGTGCCTGCGAACGAAGCTCGGGCCGATGTGGCTGGTCGCCGGCGGCATGATCGCCGGCGTGCTCGGCTGGGTCTGACGCGAGCGCGGCCGACGATCAAACCTGGAAACGGCAGTTGAACGCGCTCGCCGGTGCCGTGATCGGCGTGTCAGGCAAGGGTGAGCGCCGCGGCTCCA
>JBDHSE010000126.1:0-7983 GCA_039807955.1 Ideonella sp.
TTCAAGTACCAGGAGCAAAAGCGCGCCGCCGAGGCGAAGGCCAAGCAAAAGGTCATCGAAATCAAGGAAGTGAAGTTCCGCCCCGGCACTGACGAGGGCGACTACGCGATCAAGATGCGGAACCTCCGCCGCTTCATCGGCGAGGACGGCGACAAGGGCAAGGTCACGCTGCGCTATCGCGGCCGCGAGATCACGCACCAGGAGATCGGCATGCGCCTGCTCGAGCGCATCCGCGACGAGCTGGCCGATATCTCGGTCGTCGAGCACATGCCCAAGCTCGAAGGCCGCCAGATGGTGATGGTGCTGGGCCCGAAGCGCAAGAACTGAGAGCGGGCGCGGGAGAGTTTTTCGAGAGTTTAGACGCCGGGGTCTGGTCGCCCGGGTGTCGCAAGAAGCCCCTGCAGGCTTACAAGACCGTGAACCTCACGGGCGCCTGCTGGAGCAACCTAGAAGGAGCAGTCATGCCCAAGATGAAGACCAAGAAGAGCGCCGCGAAGCGCTTTCGCGTGCGTCCGGGTGGCACCGTCAAGCGGGGCCAGGCGTTCAAGCGCCACATCCTGACGAAGAAGACCACCAAGAACAAGCGCCATCTGCGTGGCGCGACCGCGGTGCACGAGACCAACATGGGCCACATGGCGCAGATGCTGCCATTTGCCGGCCTGTGATCGCGCTCGACATCTGAAGGAGAACGACACATGCCCCGCGCAAAACGTGGAGTGACGGCACACGCCCGTCACAAGAAGATTCTGGCCCTCGCCAAGGGCTATCGCGGCCGCCGCAAGAACGTCTACCGCATCGCCAAGCAGGCGGTGATGCGCGCCGGCCAGTACGCCTATCGCGACCGCCGCACCAAGAAGCGCGTGTTCCGCAATCTGTGGATCGCGCGCATCAACGCGGCGTCGCGCGGGCTCGGCCTCTCGTACAGCAAGTTCATGGCCGGCCTGAAGAAGGCGCAGATCGAGATCGACCGCAAGGTGCTCGCCGACATGGCCGTCAACGACCCGGCCGCCTTCGGCAGCATCGTCGAGAAGGCGCGCGCCCAGCTGAGCTGAACCGCCCTGGACGCGCCGTGCCGCTTGCGGCATGGCGCGACCGCGGCGCCCCTCGTGCGGCCCCGCCGCACGAGGGGCGAGCATCCGAAGGCCGCCGACCGAAGCGGCCTTTTTTTCTGCCCGATGACGATCCCGACGACGACGCGATGAACGACCTGGACACACTGCTGCTTGCGGCGCAGGACGAGTTCGACAAGGCGGCGACGCCGGCCGAGCTCGAGAACGCGAAGGCGCGTTTCCTCGGCAAGGCCGGGCGGCTGACCGAACTGCTCAAGGGACTCGCCGCGCTCGACGCGGCGCAGAAGAAGACGCGCGGCGCCGAGATCAACGCCGCGAAGCAGCGTGTCGAGGCGGCGCTCAATGCACGCCGCAAGGCGCTGGCCGACGCCGAGCTCGAGCGCCAGTTGCAGGCCGAGGCGCTCGACGTGAGCCTGCCCGGACGCAAGCGCGGCGCCGGCGGCCTGCACCCGGTGACGCGCGCGATGGAGCGCATCGAGGCGATCTTCGGCTCGATGGGTTTCGACGTCGCCGACGGCCCCGAGATCGAGACCGACTGGTACAGCTTCACCGCGCTCAACAACCCGGAGAACCATCCTGCGCGCTCGATGCAGGACACGTTCTACGTCGACCTGAAGGACGCCGAAGGGCGCTGGCTGAACCTGCGCCCGCACACCTCGCCGATGCAGGTGCGCTACGCGCGGGCGCATGCGGCGCGCCATGCGCAGGCGATCGCGGCCGGCGAGCCGATGCCCGAGATCCGCGTCATCGCCCCCGGCCGCACCTATCGCGTCGACAACGACGCGACGCACTCGCCGATGTTCCATCAGGTCGAGGGCCTGTGGATCGGCGAGAACATCAGCTTCAAGGACCTGAAGGCGGTCTACCTCGCGTTCGTGCGCGCCTTTTTCGAGGCCGACGATCTGCAGATCCGGTTTCGGCCGAGCTACTTCCCGTTCACCGAGCCGAGCGCCGAGATCGACATGATGTTCGGCAGCGGCCCGCTCGCCGGCCGCTGGCTCGAGGTCTCTGGCTCCGGCCAGGTCCATCCGCAGGTCATCCGCAACATGGGGCTGGACCCCGAGCGCCACATCGGCTTTGCCTTCGGCTCGGGCATCGATCGCCTTGCAATGCTGCGTTACGGCGTCGGCGACCTGCGCCTCTTCTTCGAGGGTGACCTGCGTTTCCTCGCCCAGTTCAAGTGACGATGCCATCGATGATGAAGACGGAGCGAGTGCGCGATGTTGTTTCCTGAATCCTGGCTGCGCGAGTTCTGCGACCCGCAGCTCTCGACCGCCGAACTCGCCGACCTCTTGACGATGTCGGGCATGGAGGTCGAGTCGCTCGAACCCGTCGCGCCGCCGTTCGAGAAGGTCGTCGTCGCGCAGGTGCGATCGGTCGAGCGCCATCCGGGCGCCGATCGGCTGCAGGTCTGCAGCGTCGATGCCGGCAGCGGCACGGCGCTCACGATCGTCTGCGGTGCGCCCAACGTTCGCGCCGGCATGAAGGTGCCTTGCGCACTCGTCGGCGCCGTGCTGCCGCCGGCGGAGGAGGGCGGCGCGCCGTTCGAGATCAAGCTCGGCAAGCTGCGCGGCGTCGAGAGCCAGGGCATGCTGTGTTCGGCGCGCGAGCTGAAGCTGTCGGACGACCACGCCGGCCTGCTGGAACTCCCGGAAGACGCCGCGCTCGGCCGCGACGTGCGCGAGCTGCTGCAGCTCGACGACATGCTCTTCACGCTCAAGCTCACGCCCAACCTGGCGCACGGGCTGAGCGTGTACGGCGTCGCGCGCGAAGTCGCAGCGCTGACCGGTGCGCCGCTTTCGCCGCCTGACGCAGCGCCGGCCGCGGTGACGCATACCGACACGCTTTCGGTGAAGGTCGAGGCGCCCGATCTGTGCGGGCGCTTCTCGGGCCGCATCATCCGCAACGTGAATCCGGCCGCGCAGACGCCGGCCTGGATGGTCGAGCGGCTGCGGCGCTGCGGCCAGCGCTCGGTCACCGCGCTCGTCGACATCTCGAACTACGTGATGTTCGAGTCGGGCCAGCCGACACACATCTTCGACCTCGACAAGATCCACGGCGGCCTGCACGTGCGCTGGGGGCGCGCCGGCGAATCGCTCGAGCTGCTCAACGGCAGCACGGTCGAGGTCGATGCCACGGTCGGCGTGATCGCCGACGAGCGCTGCGTCGAATCGCTCGCCGGCATCATGGGCGGCGAGGCGACGGCGGTATCGGACGCGACGCGCAACATCTACGTCGAGGCCGCGTTCTGGTGGCCCGAGGCGGTGGCCGGCCGTTCGCGCCGCTTCAACTTCACGACCGACGCCGGGCATCGCTTCGAGCGCGGCGTCGACCCGGCGCAGACCGTCGCCCGCATCGAGCGCATCACGCAGCTCGTGCAGCAGATCTGTGGCGGCGACGCCGGGCCGATCGACGACCAGATCGCGAACCTGCCTGTGCGCGAGCCGGTGCGCCTGCGGCCGTCGCGCGCGGCGCGCGTGATCGGCATGGACGTGACGCAGGCGCAGTGCGCCGGCGTGATGCAGCGTCTCGCGCTGCCGTTCAGCGAGGCGCCCGATCTCCTGACCGTGACGCCGCCGAGCTGGCGCTTCGATCTGCGCATCGAGGAGGACCTGATCGAGGAGGTGATCCGCGTCCTCGGCTACGCGACGCTGCCCGACACGCCGCCCGTCGCGCCCGTCACGCCGCGCGTGAGCAGCGAGGCGCATCGCACGCGGCACGGGCTGCGCCATGCGATGGCCGCGCTCGACTACCAGGAGACGATCAACCTGAGCTTCGTCGAGCCCCGCTTCGAGCACGAGCTGGCCGGCAACGCCGAGCCGATCAACGTGCTCAACCCGATCGCGAGCCAGCAGTCGGTGATGCGATCGAGCCTCATCGGCAGCCTGGTGCAGGTGCTGCGCTTCAACCTCGCGCGCAAGGCACCGCGGGTGCGGGTGTTCGAGCTCGGCCGAGTGTTCCTGCGCGACGCGGCGGCGCGCGACGGCGAACGCAGCGTCGCCGGCGTCGCGCAGCCGTTGCGCCTGGGCGGGCTTGCCTGGGGTCTGGCCGAGGAGGCGCAGTGGGCGCGCAAGGAGCGCGCGGTCGACTTCTTCGACGTCAAGGGCGACATCGAACTGCTGCTCGCGCCGCACGCCGCGCGCTTCGTCGCGGCGGCACATCCGGCGCTGCATCCGGGGCGCTGCGCCGCGGTCGAGATCGACGGCGAGCGGATCGGCTTCGTCGGCGAACTGCACCCGAAGTGGCGCCAGGACTACGAGCTGCCGACCGCACCGGTGCTGTTCGAGCTCGACGCGCTGGCGCTGCAGCGCCGCGCGCTTCCGCTTTACGTGCCGGTCGCGCGCCAGCAGCCGGCGTGGCGCGACCTCGCGTTGATCGTCGGCGAATCGGTGCGCCACGACGACCTGATGGACGCGATCGATGCCGGGCCGGCGCAGCTCGTCCGCTCGGCGCGGCTCTTCGATGTCTACAAGCCGGCGGCGCCGACGGCCGACATCGCCGCCGGTGAACGCAGCCTTGCGGTGCGGCTGGAACTGCTCGACGAGTCGGCGACGCTGACCGACGAGCGGATCGACGCCGAAGTCGCGCGCATCGTCGAAACCCTGCGCACGCGCCTGGGCGCGCGGCTGCGCGCCTGAGGGGGCAGACCATGAACGACAAGACGAGCCCGCGCGTGCTGCTGCCGACGCTCGAGACGCCGACGCTGACGAAGGCCGAACTGTCCGAACTGTTGTTCGAGCGCCTCGGCCTCAACAAGCGCGAGTCGAAGGACATGGTCGAGGCCTTCTTCGACATCATCCACGCCGCGCTCGTCGAAGGCCGCGACGTGAAGCTGTCGGGCTTCGGCAACTTCAGCATCCGGCGCAAGGCGCCGCGCCCCGGGCGCAACCCGCGCACCGGCGAGGCGATCCCGATCAAGGCCAGGAACGTGGTCACATTTCACGCCAGCCACAAACTCAAGGGCGTCGTGCAGGGCGAGATCCCGCTTGGAGACGAGTTCGAGTAAAGTCTTAGCTTTCTCTGCCGATCTTGTTGATTCATATGGAGAAAGCGCTGCCGGTCATCCCTGCCAAACGCTACTTCACGATCGGTGAGGTGAGCGACCTGTGCGGCGTCAAGCCCTACGTGCTGCGCTACTGGGAGCAGGAGTTCACGCAGTTGCGCCCGGTCAAGCGGCGCGGCAACCGGCGCTACTACCAGCACCACGAGGTGCTGCTGATCCGGCGCATCCGCGAACTGCTCTACGAGCAGGGCTTCACGATCAGCGGCGCGCGCAACCGGCTCTCCGAAGTCACGCCCGGACGCCGGCGTGACGACTTCGTGGCGCCGGAGCATGCGGCTGCGGCCGCGGCGGGCGAATCCGAGCCGCCAACCGACGACAAGCCAGCCGCACCGCCGCGCGCCGCCGAGCCCGAAATCCACGCTGCTGCGGATGCCGATCTTTCGCCTGCGGCGATGCGTCGCGAACTGATCGCGATCCGCGACCTGCTGACGACTGCGTGACGTCGGATGCCACCGGCGGGGCGCCTACGACCGGCCCGTATAATTTGCGCACAGTCGGGGCGTAGCGCAGCCTGGTAGCGCACTTGCATGGGGTGCAAGGGGTCGCGAGTTCGAATCCCGCCGTCCCGACCAGCAATGAATATGGGTCAGCCAGTCTGCACTGGTTGACCCATTGTTCTTGATGGGCGGCGCATCCGCCCGTCGCACCTCAAGCCTTGTGGCGCCTAGCCAAGAAGCCCAGCGCGACCAACCCGGCGAGCATCAGGGCGTAGGTCTCGGGTTCGGGCACGACGGCGACAGTCTTCAGCGCGAAACCATCGCTGACGCCATTGCCTTCGACGTAGAAGTCGAGGGTGTTGACGCCGGCGACGAAGCCGCTGCCGACGGTGGTCAGGTGGCCCAGATCGTAGGTGGAACCGGTGTCCCAGACGCCGTTCACGAGACTGCCGCCATTCAGGCGGTACTTGGGCTTCCAGCTACCGCGCCATTCGAAGCCTTCGCCCGAGTCGTCGGCCGCCCACTGGAACTGCAGGCTTGCGGTGGCCGCTTCGGCGGGCGTCAGTGTGAACGACTGGCGGAACACGAAGAACGTCCAAGTTCCGACGCAGCAGGCGTTCGTGCCGGTCGCGTTGTTGGAGATCCACTGGGTTCCGTCGCTCGTCAAGCGCCCCGTCACGGCAACCGCCGCCTGGAAGTTCGCCGTCGAAAACGAGGACTCCTGGCCGTCGGCGCCACCCTGGCTGACCGACACCTGCCACGCGGACGGATCGTTCGTGGACGAAAAGCTCATCGCGGACGCGTTGGAGACACCGCAGGCCAAGCCGATTGCGAGCGAGCCGGCAGTCAATGAAACGATGCGGGGAACCGTCATGAAAATTCCTTTCTTCTTTGAGAGTGGTGGGCTCGGCCTGCGCCGAGAGGCGTCATTGTCGGCGTGGTCGTGATGACGCGCATCCCCGCATCCACGGGGGTGGTGCTGGCGGTGAGCCAGCACCGCGACCGAGGTCCGCGACGCAGAGGGTGGTGCAGTTGCCGAGTGTCGTCTGCGCCGGAAGGCGGAGTCACTTGCCGATGTTGGTCCTGCCGGCGTCGCATTGACCAACTGTGCGTTGCGACGCGCCGTCGAGACCTTTGTCGTCGAAATGCAGCTTCACGACCTGCCTGCGCCTTGTCTTCGGCTTCAGCACTCGACGATGTTGACCGCAAGCCCGCCGCGAGCGGTCTCCTTGTACTTGGTCATCATGTCGGCGCCGGTTTCGCGCATCGTCTTGATGACCTTGTCCAGGCTCACGTGGTGCGTGCCGTCGCCGCGCAGCGCCATGCGCGCGGCGTTGATCGCCTTCACCGACGCGATCGCGTTGCGCTCGATGCAGGGGATCTGCACCAGCCCGCCGACCGGGTCGCAGGTGAGGCCGAGGTGGTGCTCCATGCCGATCTCGGCCGCGTTCTCGGCCTGTGCCGGCGTTCCGCCGAGCACCGCGCACAGTGCGCCGGCGGCCATCGAGCAGGCGACGCCGACCTCGCCCTGGCAGCCGACCTCGGCGCCGGAGAGCGAAGCGTTCTCCTTGTAGAGGATGCCGATCGCCGCTGCGGTGAGCAGGAAGTCGATCACGCCGGCATCCGTCGCGCCGGGGACGAAGCGCGTGTAGTAGTGCAGCACGGCGGGCACGATGCCGGCCGCGCCGTTCGTCGGCGCGGTGACGACGCGCCCGCCGGCGGCGTTCTCCTCGTTCACGGCGAGCGCGTAGAGGTTGACCCAGTCGAGCACCTGCAGCGGATCGCGCAGCGCCGCTTCGGGGTTGCTGCACAACTGGCGGTGCAGTTCGGCCGCGCGGCGGCGTACCTTGAAGCCGCCCGGCAGCGTGCCGCCGGCCTTGCAGCCGCGCACGACGCAGGCCTGCATCACGGCCCAGATCTTCAACAGCCCGGCGTCGATCTCGGCGTCGCTGCGCCAGTGGTGTTCGTTGCGGCGCATCAGCTCGGCGATCGAGCAGCGCTCGCGCGACGTCAGCTCGAGCAGCTCGGCGCCGGTGCGAAACGGCAGCGGCAGGGCGGCGGCGTCGGGAACGATCAGCTTTCTCTTCGTGCCGTCGTGCGCCAGCTCGTCGCTGACGACGAAGCCGCCGCCGACCGAGTAGTAGACGCGGCTGGCGAGCTCGGCGCCGCCCGCGTCGAAGGCGCTGAAGCGCATGCCGTTGGCGTGCAGCGGCAGGCTCTCACGGCGGTGGAAGGTCAGGTCGGTCTTCTCGTTGAACGCGATCGGGTGCGTGCCGAGCAGCCGCAGCCCGCGCTCGCCGCGGATCGAATGCAGCAGCGCCGGGATCGCATCGACCTCGACCGTATCGGGCTCGAAACCCGACAGGCCGAGCAGCACCGCCTTGTCGCTGCCGTGGCCCTTGCCGGTCGCGCC
>JBDHSE010000127.1:0-7855 GCA_039807955.1 Ideonella sp.
TTGGCGGTGTACTCGGGCGTCTCGAAGCTGACGGCGACGTGGCTCATCGCGGCGAGGTTGTAGATCTCGTCGGGCTGGACCTGCTGGATGATGCGAATCAGGTTCGTGCTGTCGGTCAGGTCGCCGTAGTGCAGCGTGAAACGTTGATGCTCGACGTGCGGGTCCTGGTACAGGTGGTCGATGCGGTCGGTGTTGAAGAGGCTCGCGCGGCGCTTGATGCCGTGCACCTCGTAGCCCTTGTCGAGCAGCAGTTCGGACAGGTAGGCGCCGTCCTGGCCGGTGACGCCAGTGATCAGCGCGACCTTGTGCTTCGGTGTTGTCACGAAAGGGCCTCTCTCAACGGTTGCGCGGGGGTAAAGCCCTGCGGATTCATGCTCTGCCAGCGCCAGCTGTCCTCGCACATGGTGTCGAGGCTGCGCCCGGCCTGCCAGCCGAGCATGGCCTGGGCGAGCGCCGGGTCGGCGTAAACGGCGTCGACGTCGCCCGCGCGGCGCGGCGCGAAGCGGTACGGCACGGCGCGCCCGCTCGCGCGCTCGAAGGCGCGAACGACGTCGAGCACGCTGTAGCCGCGGCCGGTGCCGAGGTTGACGGTCAGCGACCCTTCGTTGGCGAGCAGCCAGCGCAGCGCGGCGACATGGCCTTCGGCGAGGTCGGCGACGTGGATGTAGTCGCGCACGCCGGTGCCGTCGGGCGTGGCGTAGTCGTTGCCGAACACCTGCAGCCACTCGCGCCGCCCGACGGCGACCTGCGCGACATAGGGCATCAGGTTGTTCGGCGTGCCGCGCGGGTCTTCGCCGATCAGGCCGCTTTCGTGCGCGCCGACCGGGTTGAAGTAGCGCAGGCAGGCGGTCTGCCAGCGCGCGTCGGCGTTGCCGATGTCGCGCAGCAGCGACTCGCCGATCAGCTTGGTCTCTCCGTACGGGTTGCTCGCGCCAAGCGGCGCGCCCTCGCGGATCGGCAACGTCTGCGGCTTCCCGTAGACAGTCGCGCTCGAACTGAAGACGATGCGCGTGCAGCCATGGCGCTGCATCGCCGCGCAGACCGTCATCAACGCACCGACGTTGTTCGCGTAGTAAGCAAGCGGCCTGGCGACCGATTCGCCGACCGCCTTGAACGCGGCAAAGTGGACGACGGCATCGATCCGCTGGCGCTCGAAGATCGCCTTCAGCACGGCGGCGTCGCAGACGTTGGCGCGCACGAAGTCGGGCGCGCGTCCGGTCAAGCGGTGCAGTCGCTCGAGGACGGCGGGCGAGCTGTTCGAGAAGTCGTCGACGCCGACGACCCGGAAGCCCGCGCCATCGAGCGCAAGCCAGGTGTGCGACGCGATGTAGCCGGTCGCACCGGTCAGCAGGATCGATGCACCGTTCAAGCCGCAACCTCTGCGCGGATGAATGGTGCACCGCGTCGGCGCGCGACGCGACCGGTCGTCTTCACTGCAGCACCAACTGCCCCGAGCAGCTGAAGGTCGTCGTGTTGTACGGAAAGGACATGCCCCAGCGCAATGCGTTGTCGGACACGGAGCGGTCGACGTACCCCACGCTGCACGAAAGCAGACTGTTGCGTGTCGGCGTGTAGCTCACGCCCAGACTCGCGGTGGCGTACAGGTCAGAGCCTTGTTGTGTGCTCGAGAAGATCGTCTGCTCCAGGTAATCCTTGGTGAGGCTCAGATTCCAGGTGAGCTTCGTCTTGCCGGTCGCGAGGTAGGTGCCGTACCAGCGGATGGTGCGGGCGAAGCGGCTGGTGTCGACGCGGGTCGGCTCGCCGATGAAGGTGTAGAAGGTCGTTGCGGCGCCAGGCGCGCCGATGAAGCTCAGGCCGGAGAAGATCTTGCCGGTCGGGTTCCACGTCCAGGTCAGCGAGCCGTTGAAGCCGTTGAAGTCACGCCCATTGTTGATCTCGTAGTTGATGTCGCTGTACGAAAGGCGCACATCCACCGTGCTCAGGCCGCTGGGTACCCATTTGATCGTGAAGTCGAAGTTCTTGCCGTCGCCGGTGTCGCCGAGTTCCTGACTCGGGAACGGGTGCGGGTAGAACGGATACTCGGTTCGCGTGAAACGAAATGCCGCCCCGTATGTCCAGATGCCGTGGCTGCCGTAGGTCAGACCGATGGTGCCGGTGTTCTGGTTGTATTCCTCGTATGCGTACTGCTCGAGCGAAAAGTTCACCCGCTGGTACGTGTAGCCGAGGTTCAACGCGAAGTCGGGCGAAATACCGTAGCGCCCCGTCAGGTCAGCCTGGCTGAGATTCTGGATGTTCTTCTGTTGCGCGTTGGGCAGGCCGCCGCCAATCGCGTAGTAGACGAGACTCTGGTTCGCCGTCAGCCGGGCGGTGCCGGAAAGCCGGTTGATCGTTTCCCAGTCCCAGCCGACGTTCACCCCGTAGCTGTTGCTGTTGAGGTTGCGGGCCTCCTCGTTGAAGAAATAGTTGTAGCCGAAGTTGCCCGAGCCGTAGAAGCGCTGGCGCCCGACCGGTTGATCGAATCCGCCGACGATGCTGGTCGTCGAATACCAGCTCGAAAGTTCGTTGTTCTGTGTCGCGTACAGGTTGGAGTTGTAGCTGAAGCCCTGATTGGCGCCGATGTAGTAGGGACTCGTCTGGGCCATGCCGGCAGCGCTGAACGCGAGGCCGAGGCTCAGCCCCAGGGTACGGGCGGTTCGATGCTGCATGCGAGAAGTCTCCGCGTATGTTGATTGGGCCTGCGGCGAGTTGCGCTCAGTAGGCGTGCCGGTCGAACAGAACGAGGCGAATGGTACGCACAATGATCTGCAGGTCCAGCGCGAGCGACCAGTTGCGCAGATATTCGAGGTCGTATTCGACGCGCGCCCGCATCTTGTCGACGGTGTCGGTCTCGCCGCGGTGGCCGTTGACCTGCGCCCAGCCGGTGATGCCGGGCTTGACCTTGTGGCGCACCATGTAGGCCTTGATCATCTCGCGGTACTGCTCGTTGTGCGCGACGGCGTGCGGGCGCGGGCCGACGATGCTCATCCGGCCCTGCAGCACATTGATGAACTGCGGCAGTTCGTCGAGTGATGTGCGCCGGATGAAGGCCCCGAAGCGCGTGATGCGCGGGTCGCCCCGCGTCGCCTGGACGACGACCGGGCCGTTGTCCTGCGTCGTCATCGAGCGGAACTTGTAGACGGTGATCTCCTCGCCGTCGAGGCCGTTGCGGCGCTGCTTGAAGATCACCGGCCCGGGCGAGCTGAGCTTGACGCCGATCGCGATCGCGAGCAGCAGCGGCGAGATCAACACGAGGATGATCGACGCGAGGACGATGTCGCTGATGCGCTTGACGAGCTCGTTGGCGCCGGTGAACGGCGTTTCGCAGATGCCGACGATCGGCACGCCGTTCATGTCCTGCAGCCGGCCCTGGATGACGGTGATGCCGAACACGTCGGGAACGAAGTAGAGCGACGCCGTCGTTCCCTGCACCTGCTCGAGCAGTTCGACGATGCGCGGCTGCGAACCGAGCGGCAGCGTGATGAAGACCTCGCGGATGCCGTGCGCGCGGATGTAGGCGGCAACCTCGCCGAGACCGCCGAGGCGCTTGTCAGTCGCCTCGGCATCGACGCGGCCGTCGGTGCGATCGTCGAAGTAGCCGGCGAAGTCAATGCCGCTCTCGACATTGTCGATCGCTTTCGCGACCTTCACGCCAAGTGGTCCGGCGCCGACGATGATCGCGCTGCGCCGGTTCTCGGGCCGCGCCGCCGCGGCGCGCACGATCTTGCTCCCGGCCCAGACGACGGCCCATTGCACGAACGGCGTAACGATCGCCCAGGCGAATAGCACGTCGGTCTCGAAGTACTTCAGGCTGAAGGTCGCGTAGCCGCACAGCGCGAGGATGACGAGCAGCGTGACCCACGAATTGACGATGTCGACGCCGGCGCCGATCAGGTTGTCGTGAAAGCGATTGCGCCCGGGGAACGTGAGCGCGAAGACGAGCAGGCACAGCGTGAGCGCGGGGCGCTGGATCGGTTCGTCGAATTGCAGGCTGATCGCCACATAGACGGCGACGATGATCGTCGGCTCGAGAAACGCGGCGACGAGCGACGTGACCGATTGTGGTGCGTTGTAGAACGTTCGCTTGTAGTTGCGCTCTTCAAACATGCAGCAAGGGAGGGCAGGAAATCGTCAAGGCCGGTTTCAGGGCTTTTGGTTCGGGCAAGGGCGGTGTTGACCGTACATCGAAGTTCAAGTCCAGGCTATCGAACAGTCTTGCCAGCGGCGCTCAGGTAGTCTTCGACCACACCGATGCGACGGGCATGCACCTTGAATTCTCGCCGACAAACCGCGCCGCACAACGCCGCGAAGGGTGAGGGATGTTGCGTGCCGTTGCCTACAATCCGTGCATGTTTCACGCCCTCGCTTCGTCGCTCGGGAGCGCGTTGGCCGAGCGTCTGACGCTGCTTGCCAATCACGTCCTCTCCGCCGAAGCGGCGGCGACGCGCAGGCTTCGGGCGCACGATGGCCGCAGCCTGCGCCTGCAGCTCGAAGGCTGGCCGGCGCTGCTGCCGCCGCTGCCCGATCTGGTGTTTCGCGTCACGCCGGCCGGGCTGCTCGAATGGTGCGCGGCCGACGCGCCGACGGATGTCGATCTGCAGTTGCGGCTCGATGCGTCGAACCCGGCGCTGCTGCTCGCGCGCCTCGCCAGCGGCGAGCAGCCCAGGGTCGACGTGCGGGGCGACGCGCAGTTCGCGGCCGACCTGAGCTGGCTGATGGACAACCTGCGCTGGGACGTGCAGGATGACCTAGAGCCGATCGTCGGCAAGGCGCCGGCGCACGAGATCGCCCGCATCGGGCGCGCGCTCGCCGCCGGGTTGCGCCAGACGCTGCGCACGCTGTCGGGCCTCGCCTCGCGCGCGGCGCCGGACGGCCGCTCCGGCGCGCCGCCGGCCGAGCCCGCCGGCTCGCGATGAGGCACTTCGCCCGGCTCGTCCTCATCGTCTTCACCGTCCTGCGCTATGGCATGGACGAACTCGCCCTGTCGGGCTTTCGCCAGCGCTGGGTGCGGGCGCTGGTGCGGGTGATCACGATCGGCCGCAAGCTCGACGCGCCGCGCGGCGAGCGCATGCGCTTGACGCTCGAGCGGCTCGGCCCGATCTTCGTCAAGTTCGGCCAGGTGCTGTCGACCCGGCGCGACCTGCTGCCGACCGACGTCGCCGACGAACTCGCCAAGCTGCAGGACCGCGTGCCGCCGTTTCCCGCGGCGCAGGCGCGAAAGCTCGTCGAGCAGGCCTTCGGCAAGCCGATCGAGGCGCTATTCACCGAGTTCGAGCCCGAACCGGTCGCGAGCGCATCGATCGCGCAGGTGCACTTCGCGGTACTCGAGGACGGCCGCCAGGTCGCCGTCAAGGTGCTGCGCCCGGGCATGCTCGACGTCATCGAGGACGACCTCTCGCTGCTGCGCACGCTGGCGCGCCTGGTCGAGCGCGTCAGCGTCGACGGCAAGCGCCTGCGGCCGCGCGAGGTCGTCGCCGAGTTCGACAACTACCTGCACGACGAACTCGACCTCGTCCGCGAGGCGGCGAACGCGGCGCAGCTGCGCCGCAACATGCAGGGCCTGAACCTGATCCTCGTGCCCGAGATGGTGTGGGAGCTGTGCACCAGCAGCGTGATCGTGATGGAGCGCATGTACGGGGTGCCGATCAGCCAGCGCGCGCGGCTGCGCGAGGCGGGTGTGGACATCCCCAAGCTGGCGCGCGACGGCGTGACGATCTTCTTCACGCAGGTCTTTCGCGACGGCTTCTTCCACGCCGACATGCACCCCGGCAACATCCAGGTCAGCGTCGCGCCGGAGACCTTCGGGCGCTACATCGCGCTCGACTTCGGCATCGTCGGCACGCTCACCGAGGTCGACAAGGAGTACCTCGCGCAGAACTTCATCGCCTTCTTCCGGCGCGACTACAAGCGCGTCGCCGAGCTGCACGTCGAATCGGGCTGGGTGCCGGCGACGACGCGCGTCGACGAGCTCGAAGGCGCGATCCGCGCCGTCTGCGAGCCGCATTTCGACCGGCCGCTGAAGGACATCTCGCTCGGCAACGTTTTGTTACGCCTGTTTCAGACGTCGCGGCGCTTCAATGTCCACATTCAGCCACAGCTCGTGCTGTTGCAGAAGACCTTGCTCAACGTCGAGGGGCTGGGGCGCGACCTCGACCCCGACCTCGACCTGTGGAACACGGCCAAGCCCTTCCTCGAACGGTGGATGAACGACCAGGTCGGCTGGAACGGCTTCGTCGAGCGGCTCAAGAACGAGGCGCCGCGCTACGTGCAGCTCATCCCCGACCTGCCGCGACTCGTCCATCGCGCGCTCGAGCAGCCGATCGCGACCGACCCGCGCCTGCTCGAGGCGCTGCTCGACGAGCAGCGGCGCACGAACCGCATGCTGCGCGCGATCACCTATGCCGGCGTCGGCTTCGTGCTCGGGTTGATCGCGATGGAGCTGATCGTCACGCTCGGCTGAGGCGCGGTGCGCCGCGTCAGCGCCCGGCCTTGAAGTTCGTGAAGGTGCGGGTCTGGACGCGGCGGATGTCCTGCGGCAGGCTGTCGGGCGCCGTCATCGCCGCCAGCTCGTCGGCGCCGAGGAAGATCGTCTTGTTGTCGGCAACGTCCTTCTTCACGAACTTGAGCGACGCCTTGTTCGGATTCGCGTAGAAGACCTTGTTCGTGATGCCCGCGGCGACCTCGGGGCGCAGGATGTAGTTGATGAAGAGGTGCGCGTTCTTCGGATGCGGCGCGTCGGCCGGGATCGCCATCGTGTCGAAGAACAGCGTCGCGCCGGTCTTCGGAACGAGCGCCTCGATGTTCTGCCCGTTCTTGGCCTGGATCGCGCGCGCGCGGGCGATGTTGATGTCGCCCGAATAGCCCATCACGACGCACAGCGCGCCGTCGGCCAGATCGTTGATGTAGCCCGACGACGAGAAGCGCGTCACGTACGGCCGGATCTTCTCGAGCATCTTGGCCGCCGCCGGATAGTCGGCCGCGTTGCGGCTGAACGCGGGCTTGCCGACATAGCCGAGCGCGATCGGCAGCACTTCGGAGGCCGAGTCGAGGATGCTCACGCCGCAGCTCTTGAGCTTGGAAGCGTACTTCGGATCGAACAGCAGCGACCAGGGGTTCTCCGGCATCGGCAGGCTGCCGAGCGCCTTCTTGACCTGGTCGACGTTGATGCCGACCGTGATGTAGCCCCACATCCAGTCGACGAGGTACTGGTTGCCCGGGTCCACCTTCGCGAGCTGCGCGAGGATCGCCGGGTCGAGGTTGCCCCAGTTCGTCAGCAGCGAGCGATCGAGCTTTTGCAGCAGGCCGCCTTCGATCTGCATCTTCGCGAAGTGCGCGCTCGGCACGACGATGTCGTAGCCCGTCTTGCCGGCGACGAGCTTGGCGTGCAGCACCTCGTTGCTGTCGTAGTTGTCGTAGTTGACCTTGATGCCGGTCTCTTTCTCGAAGTTCTTGATCGTGTCGTCGGCGATGTAGTCCGACCAGTTGTAGATGTTGAGCACCTTGGGCTCGGCGTCCGCCGCATGCGCCGGCGCCGCGAAGCCGAATGCGATCGGCAGCGCGGCGGCGCACAGCAGGCTCTTCAAGAACTTGTGCATCTATCGCTTCTCCATGACAAGGCGGTGAAGGCTCGCCTCTCGATCGGCCCGCATTCTAGGAGCCTGTCGGGCTTTGGGTCGGGCCCGCGCCGGGGCGAGTCGCGGTGCCAGCCTAGGCGTCGGCGAGGCCGTGTGGCCGAGCCACACAACGAGCCGGCAACGACGGATGGCGCCGCGAATCGCCCCGGCCCGCAGGGTTGGGCCTGCAAGGGGGCGCATGCGTCGTTGCAAATGCTCGCCGGGTGTACAACCCGGCTGCGCTT
>JBDHSE010000128.1:0-7844 GCA_039807955.1 Ideonella sp.
TCATCGCGCCCGCCCCCTCGTCGGCCGCCTCGTCATGGCCGGCCCTTCTTGCGGATCGCGTCGTAGCGCGTCTTGAGCGCACCGAGCGCCAGGCCGTAGGCCGGAGCGACGTCGGCCATGCTGCCGGCGGTGATGCGCAGGTCTTCGAGCAGGCCGTTGTGCAGGCCGTAGACCCAGCCGTGGACGACGACGTCCTGGCCGCGCTCCCATGCGTCCTGCACGACGGTCGTCGCGCACACGTTGTTCGCCTGCTCGAGCACGTTGAGCTCGCACAGCGCGCTCAGCCGCAGCGCGTCGTCGTCCATGCCGTCGAGCCACGCGCGGTGCCTGTTGCGAACGTCCTGCACGTGGCGGATCCAGTTGTCGGCAAGGCCGATGCGCCGGTCGTGCAGCGCCGCGGTGACGCCGCCGCAGCCGTAGTGGCCGACGACGATCACGTGGCGCACCTTGAGCATGTCGATCGCGAACTGCATCACCGACAGCGCGTTCAGGTCCGACGGCACGACGACGTTGGCGACGTTGCGGTGCACGAATACGTCACCCGGCAGCAGGCCGAGGATCTCGCTCGCCGGCACGCGGCTGTCGGCGCAGCCGATCCACAGGTACTGCGGCGCCTGCTGCGCGAGCAGCCGCGTGAAGAAGCCCGGGTCGCGCGCCTGCGTCTGCGATGCCCAGCGGCGGTTGCTGTCGAGGAGTTCCCTGAGGTCGTCGGCCATGATGCTGCGATGCCGCAAAGTCTGCCGCAGTGTACGCAACTCGCCGGGAGCCGCAGGCAGCGGCCAAGTCCCGGGCCGCGTGCCTCGCCGGGCCGCGAATCGAAAGGACGTCAATCGCGACGGGCGCGGCTATGCAGCGAACTCCGGATCCGGCGATGGCCCTTCAGCGGCTGGCTCCGCGGCGAGCACGATGCGGTCGCGGCCGCCTCTCTTGGCCTCGTACAAGGCACGGTCCGCGCGTGCCACAAGCATCGCTGCGGAGTCCTGCGCGCAGGCCTGGGCCGCGCCAATGCTCACGGTGATCGCCCGCTGCGGCCAGGGGTGTGCCGCGAACGCCGAGCGGATGCGCTCGCCAGCGAGTCGCGCCGCGCCGAGGTCGGCATCGGGCAGCAGCACGGCAAACTCCTCCCCGCCGATGCGGGCAGCGTGGTCGTGCGGCCGCAGACAACGGCGCAGTACCTGACCCATGGTGCGCAGCACGGCGTCGCCGGCCGCATGGCCGAAATCGTCGTTGATGGCCTTGAAGCGATCCGCATCGATCAGCAGCAGCGCAAAGCTGCGGCCGTGGAGCGCCCATTCCTGCATCCGCACCGCGAGAACGGCATCGAATGCGCGTCGATTGGAAAGACCGGTCAATGCATCCGCGTGCGCGATGGAATCCAGCGCGGCAACCCGCGAGCGCTGGTGGTGGAGGTAGCCGTTCAGACGTGCCACCCACCAGACCAGCCCTGCGACGCTGGCCCCGGTGACGAAGGCGCTCATCGCGATCAGCAGCGCATCCTCCAGGCCGAGCTGACCGCGCGCCCACTGGAGGATCCAGCTGTAGGCCAGCGGCAGCAGCATCGCGGGCAACAGCAGCCGGCGCGCGATGTAGCCGCCGTGGCCGGGCGCAGCGACCACCGCGCACAGCCGCGACGCCGGACGCACGGCAATCCATGCGATCGCATTGACGAAGATGAGCGCTGCTGCGCCCGATGTCGCCGGGCTCAGCAGCGTCTCGCCGCCCGCGGCCACACTCACACCCTGCGCGGCGAGCGCCACCATCGCGGTGCCCAGCATCACGAGTGCAAGCAATTCGTTGATCCAGCTCTCGCGCAGACAGCAGTGGGTCGCCGCGTGCAGTCCCAGCGCGACGAAGTAGACGCTGACGACCACCGGCATCGCCGCGCCGGACGTCCCCGCCTGGCCCACCAGCAGCCATTGCTGTAATCCCAGATCGAGCACACCCAGGCGCTCGATCAACGACAAGGCGCCAAGCACCAGCAACACCAGCCCCAGCGGCAGGCGCAGACGTTGCGCGATCCGCGTCTCGCTCGAAGCGGCAAGGAGCGCAGCGCCGCCCAGGGCAAACGCGATCCCGCTGGCGAGCCGGACGGGCTGCGTGCCGATGTACAGCGCGGCCAGATCGGGCATCCGTGCCTGCCAGCCGATCACGATGAACAGGCCCGCGGCAAGCGTGACCCATGCCGTGACTCGCGCGAACGTGCGCAGGATCCGCACGACGCCGGCATCCAGCGGCAGGTTCGAGACGGGAGCAGTGTCAGTCACGGGCATCTGCAAAGGTCTGGCTGGCGCGTCGAACGCCGCTTGCTGGAACCTGCCCGCGGCCCTTCCCAGGCAACGGCTCGCGATGGGGTCCGAAAGCATGCAGCGCGCGATGCAAGCAACGTCGCGATCGGATGGACTTCGGCGGGAAATCGGGCTCGACGCGAGAGCGCGAGCGCCCCAGGCGTCGCACCATCGATCGCGGCAGCCTGCCTGGCACCACCCGGCGCGAACCGCCTACGGCTGGTCGGCGCGCGAACCGGTACCCGATTTTGGAATCATATCGTCTCCGCGAACAGCGCCTCAGTTCGGTGCGGTGGCCTGCCCGAGGGCGCGCGCCGGGACCGCGCGCAGCGCAGACTCGCCAGCGAGGCGAACCATCGCGCTACCGGTCTCGCGGTCGGTCACCGCCCCGGTCATCGCGCCGTCGTCGAAGCGGATCACGACGCCTTCGGGCGCTCCGAACGCCGGCAGCGCGGTCGCCGCCGAGAGCAGCGGCTGGCGCCACGGTTCGCTGTCGAGGTGCGGGCAGAACGTGCCCGGCAGCCAGCCGAGCCCCGGGCGGATGCCGCCGCCGGGCACGCTGTCGGTGACGTAGTGCTCGAACCAGCAGTTGGCGCCGGCGCTGATGCCGGCAAGGACCGCGCCGCCCTCCCACGCCTCACGCAGCGCGCGATCGAAGCCGAACTCGCGCCACACGGCCAGCATCGCGACGGTGTTGCCGCCGCCAACGTACACGAGGTCGGCGGCGCGCGCTTCGGCAGCGTAGTCGCGCGCCATCTCGTACGGAAAGAACGGCAGCGAGGCGATGTCGCAGCCCAGGCGCGTGAACGTCTTGTAGGCCTTCAACTGGCTGACGACGGCGTCGCCGCCCGCCGTGCCGAGGAAGAGCACGCGCGGACGGGCACGCCGCGCCTGTGGCAGGAGCGAGAGAAGCCAGCGCTCCTGGACGAGCCGCGTATCGTCCATGGTGAAGCCGCCGCCGCCGATGCAGGCGATCGATCCGCTCAAGCTTGCTCCTTGCATTGGCGGCCGGCGCTGCGCGCTTTCACGTGCGCTGCGCGGACATGAGCCGGCGCCGAATCGGAACGTGCCTCGGGCATTACATGGTCTCGGCGAACAGTTCCCTGCCGATCAGCATGCGCCTGATCTCCGAAGTGCCGGCACCGATCTCGTAGAGCTTGGCGTCGCGCCAGAGGCGGCCGAGCGGGTAGTCGTTGATGTAGCCGTTGCCGCCGAAGATCTGGATGCCTTCGCCGGCCATCCAGGTCGCCTTCTCGGCGCACCACAGGATGACGCTCGCGCAGTCCTTGCGCACCCGGCGCACGTGTTCGGCGCCGAGGCTGTCGAGGTTCTTGCCGACGGTGTAGCAAAACGCCCGCCCCGCCTGCAGCACGGTGTACATGTCGGCGAGCTTGCCCTGGATGAGCTGGAACTCGCCGATGCTCTGGCCGAACTGCTTGCGGTCGTGCGTGTACGGCACAACGTTGTCGAGCACCGCCTGCATGATGCCGATCGGCCCGGCGGCGAGCACGGCGCGCTCGTAGTCGAGCCCGCTCATCAAGACCTTCGCGCCGCCGCCGACGCTGCCCAGCACGTTCTCGGCAGGCACCTCGACGTTGTCGAACACCATCTCGCCGGTGTGGCTGCCGCGCATGCCGAGCTTGTCGAGCTTCTGCGCCGTCGAGAAGCCCTTCATCCCCTTCTCGACGATGAAGGCGGTGACGCCCTTGGCGCCCATCTGCGGATCCGACTTGGCGTAGACGACCATCGTGTCGGCGTCGGGCCCGTTCGTGATCCACATCTTCGTGCCGTTGAGCAGGTAGAAGCCGCCCTTGTCCTCGGCCCTGAGCTTCATCGAGATCACGTCCGAGCCGGCGCCCGGCTCGCTCATCGCGAGCGCGCCGACGTGCTCGCCGCTGATCAGCCTGGGCAGGTACTTCTGCTTCTGCGCCGCGCTGCCGTTGCGCTTGATCTGGTTCACGCACAGGTTGCTGTGCGCGCCGTAGCTCAATCCGACCGACGCCGACGCGCGCGAGATCTCCTCCATCGCGATCATGTGCGCGAGGTAGCCCATGTTGGCGCCGCCGTATTCCTCGCCGACGGTGATGCCGAGCACGCCGAGCGCGCCCATCTTCGGCCACAGGTCCATCGGGAACTGGTCGCTCGCGTCGACTGCCGCCGCGCGCGGCGCGATCTCGGCTTCGGCGAAGGCGCGCACCGCGTCGCGCAGCGCGTCGATGTCTTCGCCGAGTTGAAAGTCGAGTCCGGGCAGGTTCATGGTGTCGTCTCCTTGCGGGTCTGAGTTTGTCGTTGCCGTCAATGGCGCAGCGTCTCGCGGCCGAGCACCGTCATCACCGTCGCGGTCATCGTCGCGAAAAGCTTCTCGCCGGCGCCGTCGGCGCCGCTTTGCAGCGCGCGCCCGTCGACGACGTTGATCGTGCGGCCCGGCTTGACGACAACGCCTTCGAAGCGAAAGCGCGGCCCGCGCGCCGGCGCGAGCAGGTTGATCTTGAACTCGATCGTCAGCACCGCCGCATCATCCGGCATCAGCGTGAACGCGGCGTAGCCGCAGGCCGAATCGAGCGCGGCGGCGACCATGCCGGCGTGCACGAAGCCGTGCTGCTGCGTGAGTTCGGCGCGGTGCGTCATCAAGACCTCGACGCGGCCGGCTTCGATCGCGCCCAGGCTTGCGCCGAGCGTCGTCATCGCCGCCTGGCGCGCGAACGAGTCGCGCACACGCTGCTCGAATCCGGGGTGGGCGTGCAACTCGCTGCTGGCCATGGCGTCTCCGATTCTGTCTGGCTTCATGTTTCCGGCAGCCGGCCGGCGCTCGATCGAGTCGGCGCGGATGCGGCGCCGGTCGTCATCATCATCGCTACACTGGGTCAAACACCCGTATCGGAACCAAGTCTAGCAATGGCCAACCCCAGAGAAGCCGAACTCGGCTACCCATTCGGCGACACGCTGCCGCCGCTGGGCGAGACGATCGAAGTCGCCCCCGGCGTGCGCTGGGCGCGCATGCTGCTGCCGTTCGAGCTCGACCACATCAACCTGTGGCTGCTGCGCGACCGCGAGGACGGCGTCGACGGCTGGACGATCGTCGACTGCGGCATCACGAACGCGGCGACGATCTCCGCGTGGGAGCAGATCTTCGCGACCGACCTCGACGGCCTGCCGGTGCTGCGCGTGATCGTCACCCACATGCACCCCGACCACATGGGACTCGCCCACTGGCTGACGCAGCGCTGGAGCGCAAACGGCCGCGACTGCCGGCTCTGGATCAGCGCGCCCGACTACAGCGCGGCGCGCCTCGCGAGCGCGAGCACACTGACTTTCGGCGGCGAACTCGCGGCAGCGCACTTCATGCGCCACGGCCTCGCCGACCCGGAGTCGATCGCCAAGGTGCGCGCCCGCAGCAGCTACTACGCGTCGATGGTGCCGGCCGTGCCGGCGTGCTACCGCCGCCTGATGGACGGCAACCGGCTCGCGATCGGCGGGCGCGAGTGGCGCTGCATCGCCGGCTACGGCCACGCGCCGGAGCACATCGCACTGCACTGCGCCGAACTCGGCGTGCTGATCTCGGGCGACATGGTGCTGCCGCGCATCTCGACCAACGTGATGGTGATCGACCTCGAGCCCGAGGCCGACCCGCTGACGCTCTATCTCGACTCGATCGAGCGCCTGCGCGCGCTGCCCGCGGCGACGCTCGTGCTGCCGTCGCACGGCCGGCCGTTCACCGGCCTCGCGCGCCGCATCGACCAGCTGCGCGAACATCACGACGCCCGCTTCGCCGAGGTGCTCGCCGCCTGCGCAACGCAGCCGTGCAGCGCGGCCGACATCGTGCCGATCCTCTTCAAGCGCAAGCTCGACCTGCACCAGCTCACGTTTGCGCTGGGCGAGGCGATCGCCCATCTGCACGGCCTGTGGTTTGCCGGCAAGCTCGAACGCATCACCGGCGCCGACGGGGTGTTTCGCTTCGCGCCGGCCTGACGCCGCAAGCACACGCTGCCCGCTCGGGGCCGTGCACCACGCCCCGCACGCCGTCGCGGCTGCGGAATCGAGCGATACTGCCGCCGGCGCCCGGCGCGCAGGCTCTCCGCGGAGATCGACCATGTCTCAACGCATCACCTTCGCCAACAGCGTGCGTTTCAGCACCCTCGCCTTCTGCGTGGTCGCGACCCTGCTCGCGCTGTTCGCGCTCGTCGGCTTCGGCCGCGGGCTGCCGTTCGTGCTGCTGTTCGGCGCGCTCTCGCTGCTGGGCGTGCGCGACCTGCTGCAGACGCGCCACGCGATCCTGCGCAACTACCCGATCCTCGGCCACCTGCGCTTCCTGTTCGAGTTCATCCGGCCCGAGATCCGGCAGTACTTCATCGAGGGCGACGTCGAGGCCGAGCCGTTCTCGCGCGCGCAGCGCTCGGTCGTCTACCAGCGCGCCAAGGGCGTGCCCGACGTGCAGCCGTTCGGCACCAAGCTCGACGTCGGCGCGCGCGGCTACGAGTGGATCAACCACTCGCTGCACACGACCGTCATCCCGTCGCACGACTTCCGGATCTGGATCGGCGGCCAGCCCGACGTGCCGAGGGTCGGCGCGTCGCCGTGCACCCAGCCGTACAACGCGAGCGTCTTCAACATCTCGGCCATGAGCTTCGGCGCGCTGTCGGCCAGCGCGATCGGCGCGCTCAACCTCGGCGCGAAGATCGACGGCTTCGCCCACGACACCGGCGAAGGCGGCATCAGCCGCTATCACCGCGAGCACGGCGGCGACCTGATCTGGGAGATCGGCTCGGGCTACTTCGGCTGCCGCAGCGCCGACGGCACGTTCAACGCCGAGCGCTTCGCCGAGCAGGCGCGCGACCCGCAGGTCAAGATGGTCGAGATCAAGATCAGCCAGGGCGCCAAGCCCGGCCACGGCGGCATGCTGCCGGGCGCGAAGGTGACGGTCGAGATCGCCGCCGCGCGCGGCATCCCGGTCGGCAAGGACTGCGTCTCGCCGTCGTCGCACAGCGCGTTCTCGACGCCGGTCGAGTTGATGCGCTTCGTCGCCCGGCTGCGCGAGCTGTCCGGCGGCAAGCCGACCGGCTTCAAGCTGTGCATCGGCCACATCTGGGAATGGTTCGGCATCGTCAAGGCGATGCTCGAGACCGACATCACGCCCGACTTCATCACCGTCGACGGCGCCGAGGGCGGCACCGGCGCCGCGCCGGTCGAGTTCGCCGACCACATGGGCTCGCCGGTGCAGGAGGGGCTCAACCTCGTCCACAACACGCTGATCGGCGTCGGCCTGCGCGAGCGCGTCAAGATCGGCGCGGCGGGCAAGGTCATCAACTCGTTCGACCTCGCGCGGATGTTCGCGCTCGGCGCCGATTGGTGCAACTCGGGGCGCGGCTTCATGATGGCGCTCGGCTGCATCCAGGCCCAGGTCTGCCACACCGGACGCTGCCCGACCGGCATCACGACGCAGGACCCGCTGCGCCAGCGCGCGCTGGTCGTCGGCGACAAGGGACCGCGCGTCGCGCAGTACCACGCCAACACGCTGCACGCGCTGAAGGAATTGCTGCAGGCCGCCGGCCTGATGCACCC